>JAEUJL010000699.1 GCA_016794835.1 Gemmatimonadota bacterium
TCTGCGTATCGCGCGACAATGGCGTTGGCAGCCATGGACTCCGGGCTCAGGAGAAGCGTACGATAACGTCATGGGCCATCGGCGCCTAGATAACGTGCCGGCCCGGGCGAAACCCCGGGGACGAGCCGGCGGTAGGATGAGTCACCCAGTGCGCCCCGCGGAGGCACGACAATGGAAGAGTTCAAGGTCTCGGGCCAGAACCTCAAGAAGAAGCTCAAGGAGATCATCCGGGAGGGCAACGTCCGCCGGATCATCCTGCGCAATCCGGAGGGTCGGCAGTTGCTCGACATGCCCCTCAGCGCGGGGCTGGTGGGCGCGGCCCTCCTGCCGTTCTGGGCGGCCGTCGGTGCGATTGCGGCCCTCGCGACGGACTACACGATTGCGGTCGAGCGCGACCCCGGGACCTCGATCACCAAGCCGTAGCGATCAGCGGCGGAGGGCCTCGAGGCGCTGCTCGACGAGGCCCACCAGCTCGGCCATCCCCTCGCGGTCGAAGATGAGGCGCGCGCCCGCGGCCGCATACAGCTCGGGGAGGGGTCGCGTTCCCCCCAGCGCCTGGAAGGCCCGGTAGCGCGCCAGCGTGCCCGCGGGGTCCCGTTGGGCATCGCGCCAGAGCTGCAGCGCCCCCAACTGCGCGATGCCGTACTCGATGTAATAAAACGGCAGCTCGAAGATGTGCAGTTGTCGATACCAGCGCGCGACCCGCTCGGCTTCCAGCCCGGACCAGTCGACCCCGGCCTCGAACCGGGCTCGAATCCGGAGCCAGGCCTGGTCCCGTGCGCTCGCGTCGTGCCCATCGCCGGAGGTGTAGATCCAGCGCTGGAACGCATCCACGCTCGCAATGTGGCAGAGGCTCGTGAGGACATCCTCGAGCTGCTCAATCTCCACCGCGCGGGCCTGCTCCGGCGTGTAGTACCCGGTCGGCTGGACCAGCCACGGGGTCACCAGCAGTTCCATGCTCATGGACGCCAGCTCGGCCGCCTCGTGGCCAGCGCTCCGCTGCCACAGCCACGGCAACTGGTTGGCCGCGAAGTCGTGGAAGCAGTGGCCGGCCTCGTGCACGAGGGTGTTCACGTCGTCGGGCACACCCACCGCGTTCATGAAGATGAAGGGCTGCTTGCGCCAGGCGAGGTTCGTGCAATACCCGCCGGGGGCCTTGCCCGGTCGGCTGCCGAGGTCGAGCAGGCCATGCGTCGACATCTCGCGGAAGCGGGCGCCGAGCTCCGGGTCCAGCCGGTCGAAGATCCGCTGCGCCGGGGCCACGAGTCCGTCCACGTCGGCGAACGGACGCACCGGGTCGCGCGCCTCGAGCTGGACCAGGGTGTCCCACGGCCGCACCGTCGTGACGCCCAGCACCTGCGCCCGGTGCGCCATCAGCCGTTCCACCACCGGGGTGACCGTGGTCGCGACCGCCTCGTGGAACTGCGCGCAGTCATCCGGCGTGTAGTCAAAGCGGTGCTTCGCCGCGAAGGCCCAGGCCATGTGATCCGGGAACCCGGCATTCGCCGCAATCTGCTGGCGAAGGGCGAACATCGCGTCGAACTGCGCGGCCAGGACCTCGCGCTGGTCCAGGTAGGCGCGGGCGCCGGTGCGAAAGGCCCGTTCGCGGACCGCGCGGTCGGCCACCTTGAGGAACGGCTGGAGTTGCGGGACGGTGAGTGAGGCGCCCTCCCACTCCACGGAGAGCCCGCCGGTCACCTTCTGGTACGCCGCGACATGCTCTTCCAGCTCGGTAAAGAGCGGGACGTTCTCCTCGCGGAAGATGGCGATATCCGAGCGGAACTCGCGCAGCACCATCGACATGCCGGGGGGCTCCAACCCGCTGTCCACCAGTCGGCGGGCGAGCCGGACATGCTGCTCCACGACCTGCGGGAAGATCTCGGACGACCAGCGCAGGTTCGCGGCCTCACGGGCCGGGTCCGTGGTGTCGCAGGTGTACTCGATCATCGCGAGCGACCCCGCCTCCTCGACCATCGACTGCAGCTGCGACCAGGCCGTCAGCCATGCCGTCCCGTCCCCCGTGATGGGGGCCGCCGCGAGGGCATCGTAGAGGGGCGCCAGGTCTTCCCACGTGGCATCACGCAGGTCGGCCGGGGAGGTCGGAGAGGGGGTCGGCAGTGGCACGGGCGCAACTTAACCGGCTGTGCGGACCCGCAGGGTGCCCGATCCGCTGCAAGGTGGCCATGCGCCCGAACTGTCGTTTTGACCGGCTCCAGATCGGAGGGAAAGGGGCCGATACTCTGCGCTGGCAGGTCCACCTTCGCGCCGTCAATGTCCGACATCTTTCTCGTCCGCCAGCCCGTCTTCGACCGGGGCGATAACGCCATCGGGTACGAGCTGCGCTTCCGACCGACGGACGATGGCACGGACCCGTTCGCGCGGAGTTACATGAGCGGGTCGTTCGAGTTCCTGCGATCCGGGCTCCCGGCCTGGGTGCGGGCCTCACGACAACAGCTGGTGGAGGGGATCTTCAACACGCCGGAACCCCGGGCCCTGGTCGTCCTGGTGCCGCCCGACGTTGGCGTGGACGACGAGGTGATCACCGCCGTCGGGGAGCTGGCCAAGCGCGGGGTGCGCGTCGTCCTGGACGAGTTCGAGCTGCCACGCACGGCGGGGGCCCCCATCCTGAAGCTGCTGGCGCTGGCCGCGATGGTGCG
>JAEUJL010000702.1 GCA_016794835.1 Gemmatimonadota bacterium
GCGTGCGCGTACGCGCTGGCCTCGCGTGGGCGACAGGTCACGGTGCTGGACAAGGGCGCCCTCGGCAACGCGTGCACGAAGGGCAACGCGGGGTGGATCGTTCCGTCCCTCTCCGCCCCCATTCCGGCACCGGGGCTGACATGGACGTCGCTCAAGTGGATGCTGTCGAGCGAGAGCCCGTTGTATATCGCTCCCGGCGCCGTGCCGCGACTCGCGCGCTGGCTGTGGCGATTCTGGAGGCACTGTAACGAGCGCGACTTCGTGGCGGGGCTGCATGCGGTCGCGACGCTCAACCGTGGGACCCTCGCGGCCTTCGACGCCCTGGCCCGCGACGGGATCGAGGTCGAGCTGCATCGCAAGGGCCTGCTGTGTGTCTTTGGGCAGAGGGCCTACATGGAGACGTCTCGCGCCGAGTTCGCCTCGCTGCGCGAGTACGGCTATGCCGTCCCGGCGGCGATGCACGGCGACGAGGTGCGCGCGCTCGAGCCTGCGCTGTCGGACCACGTCACATGCGGCTTTCTGACGCCCGAGGAGTATCATGTCCGCCCCGAGTCGTTGGCCGCCGGGTATGCGGCAAGGCTGGCGAGCATGGGCGTCGCGATGCGCACCGGCGTCACGGTCCTTGGAGGGCGCGCCGATGCACGATCCGTGGTGCTCGAGACGTCCCAGGGCGCCCTGGAGGCGAATGATGTGCTGGTGGCGGCCGGGGCGTGGTCCGGTGAAGTGATCGGGCACTTCGGCGTGCAACTCCCCGTGCAGGCCGGCAAGGGCTATAGCCTGACGATCGACGGCGCCGGCGCGCGCCTGCAGCGCCCCGTCTACTTCGGCGAGACGAGGATCGCCGCGACGCCGTTTGATGGTGCGCTGCGTTTTGCGGGAACCATGGAGCTCTCGGGGGTGAACGAGCGGTTGGACCCGCGACGGATGGCGGGGATCCGGAAGGGGATCGCGCGCTTCGTCCGCGACGAGCTCCCGTCGGGTGGCGCGGAGTGGGTCGGGATGCGCCCGCTCACACCGGATGGGCTTCCGCTGTTAGGGCGCGTCCCCGGGTTCGGCAACCTCTGGGTGGCAACCGGTCACGCGATGTTGGGCATCACCCTGGCGCCGGTCACCGGCGACGTCATGGGGGCGATGATGACCGGGGAGCGACCGTCGAGCGCGCTTGCGGCGTTTGAGCCGGGGCGGTTTCAGTGGTGAACGGTGGTGGCCGTGAGGTCACTCGTCGTCCACAACGCGGGCATTGAATGGGTGGCGGATGCCGGCTCCACTCCCTTCCACGACTCTCTCCGTCCGGTCTCGTGCCGCGTCGTCGGACTGGGTCCGGCCATCAGCGGCGAGCTTCGCTGTGTCGAGCCTGGCGGTTCAAGAGCTGGTCGATGCGTCTCTTGTTTTCTTGCTGGAGCAGCGAGGGATAGGCGTTGAGGAGCACATTCGGGATCATCATGGTGAGCCCAAACGTGAGGCTGACATTGAAGCTCTGATACAAGGCGGCGGCAGCCACAAATAGGAACCCGATCAGGTGGTTGATCTCGGCAAGGGTCATGTGGTGGCGGATCGAAGCCAGGTCGGTGTGCTTGCCTTCGACCCTGATGCTCTGATTCAGGAACCGGAACAGGCTGTTCTTCACGATCCGTTTGAACCCCTCGATACCGAGGGCTTTGTTCACGGCCTTGCCTGGGATGAAGTTCAGGTAAGACAGCGTCTCGAAGTACCTGGTCTTTCGCAGGACGGCGCCGCCCATGATGCCAACCATCCACGAGATGATGGAGAGGGAGAGTCCAAAGGAGAAGCCGGTCCAGAGGTGATTCGCGACCATGCGACGCGAAGGACCTACTTCCGGCCGAACTTCGCCCGCCCCGTCTCGATCGCACCGAAGGCGAGTGAGTCGCGCCGCTGCATGATGTGCACGGTCCAGCCCTCGTTCATCCGCTGCTCCATCTCCGCGGGGGTGTTCGTCGGGAACCCGCACGGCTTCTTGAACTCCTTGCATGCGGCAAGGATCGTCGCCGCGGCCGCCTCACGCCCCGCCGGATCGCCCCGGAAGACACCA
>JAEUJL010000751.1 GCA_016794835.1 Gemmatimonadota bacterium
CATCGTCGCCAGGGTCCGGGTCGCCTAACGATAGCGAGGCCCCCGGCGGGCGCAAGGCGTGTCACGACGCCGACCGCGCGTCCGCCTTCTCGCGCACCGGCAACGGCGCGACGACCTCGGCCTTCTCGCTCAGCAGCCGCGGGGTGAATCGCTGCCCCTCGGAGATCCGCTCCATCTCCACGGCCATGGCGTCAATGGCCTGCTCCATCCGCTCGAGCCGGGCCTCGACCTGCTGCAGCCCCACAAAGTCGATCTGCGGGGTCTTGCGCAGCTTGAGGACGGTGTTGGCAACGACCGCGGTGACGGCCACCACCGTACCGGTCCCGGCAATGATCGAGACCAGCGCGATCACAGCTTCGAATCGGTCCATGGCAGGGGAGAGGGAGTGAGCGGGCCCTACGCGAGACGGGTTGGCCCCGGTTTCGGCGCCGCCGCGTTCCGCAGTCTAAACGACAGATCCCCCACGCGTCACGTCGGCCCCCAACCGAGCGTGCCACGCAGGGGATCGTCCCCTACCCGTCCCCCCACCGCTTACTGGAACTCGAAGAGCCCCTCCAGTCGCGTCGCCGCGAGCAATGACCGCACCGGCCCCTGCGTCCGGACGAGGATCGTCTGGAGCCCGCGCTCACGCGCTCGCTTCTGCACGACCACGAGGGTGCCCAATCCGCTCGCATCGACGTCGGACGTCTCCCCCATCTCGATTCGCAGCACCGACTCTCCACAGCCGGCCGCTCGTTCGAGGCCGTCCATCGCCGCCGACCGAAAGTCGACCCGCGTTTCTGCGACCAGGCGCGAAGGCGCTTCCACCAAGGCCAGTTCCGCTGTTGCTCCCATGACGAGACCGTCTCCACGGATCGAGGACACCGGCATGCATTGGCGAATGCCGTGCCAAACTGGACCGCAGGCCCCTAACCCACTGCCCGGCAACGGGTTGCAGTGGACCCTGGGGTGCTCGGGGTCCGGGCCGCCTCTCGCGATCTGCCTGAGTCATCCGCAACGTGCCACCGGTCACGCGGGGCGGATTGCCGTGACGCGCCCCGGTGGACAGGTTCGGGCGTGACGCAGATCCCCGTTTTTCTCCGACATGTCTGACATCGACGTCCTGCTCCAGGAGCATCGCCG
The DNA here is from genome assembly GCA_016794835.1 of Gemmatimonadota bacterium. GTDB lineage: Bacteria > Gemmatimonadota > Gemmatimonadetes > Gemmatimonadales > Gemmatimonadaceae > RBC101. Next base: position 1,123 of record JAEUJL010000751.1, read on the forward strand.
CTTTCCCCCGCCCGCAGATTTCGCCGCGCGCGCCCATATCCGGACCACGGACGCACACGCCAGCGCCGCCGCCGATCCGGAAGGGTGGTGGGCCGAGCAGGCCCGGGCGCTGGATTGGTTCACGCCGTGGACGCGCGTCCTGGACTGGCAGCCGCCGCGTGCGCGCTGGTTCACCGGGGGCACGCTCAACGTCGCCCACAACTGCCTCGACCGGCATGTCGCCACCGCACGCCGCAACAAGGCCGCGATCGTCTTCGAGGGCGAACCCGGTGATCGGCGCACCCTGACCTACTGGGAGCTGTACGTCGAGGTCAAGAAGTTCGCGAATGTCCTCAAGTCGTTAGGCGTGCGGCGCGGCGACCGCGTGGGGATCTACCTCCCGCTCGTGCCGGAGGCGGCCATTGCCATGCTCGCGTGCGCCCGGATCGGCGCGATCCACTCCGTCGTGTTCGGGGGCTTCTCGCCGGAGTCGCTGCGCGACCGGATGAACGACGCCCAGGCGCGCGTGGTCATCACGGCCGACGGCGGCTATCGCCGCGGCCAGGTCGTGCCACTCAAGCGCAACACCGACCGCGCACTCGAGGACTGCCCCTCGGTGGAACACGTCGTGGTGGTCCAGCGACGCCCGGGCGGGCTCGGCGACGAATCCTTCGCCGACATGAAGGAAGGCCGCGACCACTGGTGGCACCGCCTGATGGCCCACGCCAGTGCCGACTGCCCCGCAGAACCCATGGAGGCCGAGGACGTCCTCTTCATCCTCTACACGTCCGGTACCACCGGCAAGCCGAAGGGGATCGTCCACACCACGGGCGGCTACCTTACCGCGGTGGCCGCCACCACGCGGTACGTGTTCGACCTGCGCGACGACGACGTCTTCTGGTGCACCGCCGATGTCGGCTGGATCACGGGACACTCGTACCTCGTGTACGGTCCCCTGGCCAACGGGGCGACCTGCGTGATGTACGAAGGTGCCCCCGACTGGCCGGAGAAGGATCGCTTCTGGGAGATGTGCGCCCGGCACGGGGTCACGATCTTCTACACGGCGCCCACCGCCATCCGGGCGTTCATGAAGTGGGGGGATTCGTGGCCCGCCCGGCACGACCTGTCGCGCCTCCGGCTCCTCGGCAGCGTGGGCGAGCCGATCAATCCCGAGGCCTGGATGTGGTACCAGCGGCACATCGGCGGCGATCGCTGCCCGATCGTGGACACGTGGTGGCAGACGGAAACGGGAGCCATCGCGATCTCGCCGCTTCCCGGACTGACCACCACCAAGCCCGGGTCGGCCACGACGCCACTGCCCGGATTCCGGGCCGAGTTGCTGGACGCCAATGCCAACGTGATTCCCAGGGGCGGCGGCCTGCTGGCGTTGACCCACCCATGGCCCTCGATGCTGCGCACCATTTGGGGCGACGACCAGCGCTACGTGGATACCTACTTCTCCAAGTGGCCCGGTCGGCCCGACCTCTACTTTGCGGGGGACGGCGCCAAGCGGGACGAGGACGGGTACTTCTGGATCCTCGGTCGCGTGGACGACGTGCTCAATGTCGCTGGCCATCGCATCGGCACGATGGAGGTGGAGAGCGCCCTGGTCGAACATCCCGCCGTCGCCGAGGCAGCCGTGGTCGGGAAGGTCCATGAGCTCAAGGGCCAGGCGATCGCAGCCTTCGTCACCCTGCGCACCGGCATCCACAGCTCGTCCGAGTTGCGCGATGAGCTGAAGGCCTTCGTGGCCGACAAGATCGGCGCCATCGCGCGCCCCGACGACATCCTCTTCTCGGCCGACCTGCCCAAGACCCGCTCCGGCAAGATCATGCGGCGCCTGCTCCGGGACATCGCGGAGGGACGCGCGCTGGGCGACACCACCACCCTCGCCGACCCCGGCGTGGTCGCGAGCCTCAAGGAGCAGTACGAGGGGCAGGAGTGAAACACCCCGTGGGCGCACACACGGCGCCCACGGGGTGGCACGACCAAACCATGAAGAGCGTGCGCCGCCCTACTCGCCCCGGCGCACGCGGAGCGTCAGGTTGTCGGGATCGGGCGGCAGGTCGTCGCTGAACGCCTCGCGCCCCGCAGGCGGGCGGGGCCGGATCACCCGCTGGGGGACCAGCTCCTCGCCCAGCTCGACCAGGACCCGGGTGGCGACGACACTGGCCAGCGGCTCGGGGACGCCGAGGACGCGCACATAGGTGTCGATGGCGCGGTCAAACGCCATGTCCTCGGCGAGCGTGTCGATGAACATGAGCGCGTTGCGCACATGCGCCTCGACCAGGGCCTCCTCGGCCCGGGCCTGGGCCAGGCGCATCCGTCGCTCCGCCCCCTCGTCCAGCCCGCGGGGAAAGAGCGACTCGGGAAAGACCCGCCGCCAGAAGGAGGCCATGCGCCGGTGCCTTACGGCGTCCCCTTCTTCTCCGGCACCACGTTCACGGCGGGACGCTGCGCCGTGTCCCCCTGGGGCGGGGCGGCCACGGGACCGGCCTCGGCCAGTGCGGTGTCGACATAGGCCTTGAACTTGTCAAACGAGATGCTGCCGGGCACCCGGCGGTTGCCAATGATGAAGGTGGGCGTCTGCCCGGCCCCGCGCTTGACCGCTTCCTGCTCGTGGGCCTTGATGTTCAGGTTGTACTTCTGGGCGTCGAAGCAGGCTTCCCACTTGCCGACATCGAGCCCCAGCTGCTGCGCGTATTCCTTGAACTTGCCGCCCGGCCGCTTGGTGGCGAAGCCGTTCCACTGGTCCTGCATCTGGAACAGGATGTCGTGGTACTCCCAGAACTTCCCCTGCTCGTTCGCGCAGGCCGCCGCATTGGACGCCGGCCACGTGTTGGGATGCATCGGGAGCGGGAAGTCCATGAAGGTGTAGCTCACCTGGCCGGTCTCCACGAGGCGCGCGCGCACATCGGGCTCGGTCAGCGTGAAGAACTGCGCGCACGCCGGGCACTCGAAGTCGGCGAACTCGATCACCTTCACCGGGGCATCCGGCTTGCCCAGCGTATAGCCGGCCGCGGTGGGGAGGGGCGTCCCGGGGTCGATCTTCACGGCGTCCTGCCCGGTCGGTTGGTTCATCTGGTAGACGATGAACACGGCGAACGCCGCCGCAATCAATCCGAGCACCGTGAACATCCCCTTCTGGTTGCGGGCGGGCGGCTTGGCCCGCTTCTGGCTTCCGGAGGGCTGCCCCTGAGTCTGCTTTGCCATGGGTCGTGTTGGGGGTGGTGAACCGCGTGAAGCGGACCAGCAAGTAATGGGCGTCGCGGCGAGGAGGCAACCACGTCCCTCCCCTTTCCTCCGCCCCCGTCACCCTCTTACCCTCAACGCCTCAGCCCCCGCCCATCTGCCCGCACTTCCCACCGACGCCGACCTCTTCAGCATCCCCCTGGCCACAGGGGCGCACCTGCATGTCGAGCGGTACGGATACGGGGACGAGCCGGTGGTGCTGCTCCACGGCTTCGGGACAGCGAGTTTCCTCTGGCGCCACGTGGGACCACTCCTGGCCGTCCAGGGCCTGCGGGTCTTCGCGATCGACCTCCTCGGCTATGGCGAGTCCGATCGCCCGTACGAGGCGGACTTTGGGATCGACGCCCAATCCGGGTACCTGGACGCCGCGCTGACCGCCCTGGAGTTGCGCCGCGCGACGATCGTTGGGCTCGACCTTGGTGCGGTGGCGGCACTCCGCCTCGCGGTGGACCGGCCAGAGCGGGTCTGGCGACTGGTGATGGTTGGCCCTCCGCCGCTCAACAACGTGGCCGGCCCCGAGATCCGCGAACTCCAGCGAGACACGGCGCGCCACGCCTTCCGGCTCACCCAGGG
>JAEUJL010000752.1 GCA_016794835.1 Gemmatimonadota bacterium
GATCTGGGTGACCCCGACCGCCTTCTTCTCCACCCGCTCGAGGAACTCGCGCGTCAACTGGAACGACACGTCGGCCTCGAGGAGCACGCGGCGAATCTCGCGCAGCCCCTCCTTGATGTCGGCCTCCGTGAGGACGCCGCGTCCGCGCAGCCGCGCGAAGACGCCCGAGATCTTTTCTGACAGCTCGTCAAACATGCTGGGCAACGTAGGCAGCCCCGGAAACCCGGGCAAGCTGGCTCCCTACCGCACCGTCACTCCGGGCGACCCAGGTGACGGGCCAACGTGGCGTACACCCGGTCGGCGATCAGCTGGTGGCCGAGGGTGTTCGGGTGCCGATCCCATGCGGCGACCGCGACGTCGGTCGCGGGGCGCCCCCCGTAGACGTCCATCATGTCCTCCACTGGCCAACCGGCCTCGCGCGCGAGCCGAGCGACGAGCGCACCGTCCGGATCCGTGGCGGGCTGGTCGGTCACCGGGATGATCAGGAACAGGGGACGCGCCCCCATGGCCACGATGGCCTCCCGGGTCTGCTGCAGCGCCCACCGCACCAGCACCTCGCGATATGGGGCCAGCGTCTGCTGCGCGGTGCGCGTCGCGCGGATCCCCGCCAGCTGGGTCTCCTCCACGATCCGGCGGAGCAGCGTGTCCTCCACGGCGTGGCCCTGGAGGACTTCCACATGCAACCAGTCGATGACGCGATCAAAGTCGATGGGATTGCCCACGACCACCACCGTGCCGGGCCGGAATCCGGCGACGCGGCCGTTCTTCAGGATGGCAAGCTGCTGTCCAAGGCTCCACCGCGGCATGGCGAAGTTGAGGAGTTCCACGGGGCTCCCGCCCGCCTGTGCAAAGCGGCGCTCGACGACCGCCTCGAACACGTCGCGATCGCTGACGCCCATCCCGAGTACGTAGGACGACCCCAGGATCGCGATACGCTCGACGCCCGCGTCAGCCGCGAGGGGATACTCGCGGTCTCGCATCCCGTGACTGTTGGTGCGGAACGACGTGCCCTGGAAGACGACGGACTTGAGCGGCGCGAGCGCCGTATGGGTGGCGTCCTCGGTGTCCACGACGATCCCCAGCTCACGCAGGTCCGGCGTGTTCTCGCCGCGCTGGGCATAGAGGTTCCACAGCTGTCCGTTCAGCGTGCTCGCCCCGACGAGGTTCTCGTAGTAGCCGCGCTGGAGCTCGTCTGCATCCCGCTTGTTGAGATCGATGGTGCGCGTGTCGATCGCGAGGGAAGCCACCGCCGGGGGCAGGTGGATCGCGATGCGACTCTCGCCGAGCGCCCACAACGTGGCCAGGGCCGTCAAGTTGCCGACGGTGGCCCACCGGGCGTGGCCTGTGGTGGGTGCGCCGGGGGGAGGTGACCAACGATGGAGTGCGGCTCCCGCCGCCGTGAGCACCGCCACCACCGCGACGGCACCACCGACCCCGCCCCAGGTGAACCGCACCCGGCCCACGGTCTCGAAGAAGGCCGTGAAGCTGGGGCTGTTCCAGAAGGTCCACAGCAGGCAGATGGTCGTGAACACCCCTGCGGTCTGGAGCCCGACCCGCACGGAGGCGCGCCAGGTTGGCGTCACGTGACCGAGTTGTCGCGCCCGCGGGTTCTTCAACTCCCGCAGTGACGTCCAGACCATCAGGGCGCCGAAACACGCCCAGAACGTCGCGTCGGTTGCGCTCCAGAGCCAGGTCCCGAGGATCCAGAACCACTGGTAGGAGTGCGTCGACCAGCTGACGAGGAAGACGGCCGCGACGGCCACACCGAGCCCGAGGCGTTCGCCCCACTTCTTCGAGATGAAGAAGGTGGGGTAGAACACCACCTTCATCATGAAGTCCTTCCAGTAGATGTTGACGCGCCGCCAGTAGTCCGAGAAGGAGCTCGCCAGGTAGAAGAAGCGGTGCGTCTCCGGCAGGCGGAAGCCGAACAGGTGCAGGATCCCGACGATCAGGTGGAACTGGCCGGACACCTTGAGGTACAGCCCATACGTGCCGACGGCGTACTGCACAAAGTCGCCGAGGGTGACGACGTCACGCGGGGACAGGACGAGTCGCTCGTAGATGATCCGATAGAGGAGCAGCTGGACGACCCCGCGCAACATCCAGGCGACGCCCTGCCGGTAGATGTCGAGCGCCGGGCGGTCGTAGTGCGTGCGCTTGAAGGTCGCGTAGTCGACGACCGGGAAGAGCGGGAAGGTGACGTTCGGCAGGAGCAGGAAGTACGCGAAGGCGCGCGTCCACTCCACGGGGCCCTTCTGGTGACGCAGGTCGTACAGGTACGCCACGAGGCGGAACATGAACATCGAGCCGAAGATCGGCCAGATGGCCCCGGTCCACGGCACGGGAAAGGTGCCCGCGCGGGCGAAGCCGAGGACGACACCAACGACGAGCAGCAGGCCAATCCGCGCCGGCCACGCGATCGGGAGGTGCGCCAGCACGATCATCCCGCCCGCCAGCCCCACGAGCCAGGCGCCGCCGACGAGGCCGAACACGGCCACGATCGCCCCGATCGACGCGGCCAGAAAGAACGGGAGCCGCGCCGCGGCCGGGAGGAAGTGGTGCACGAAGGCGGCGCCAACCGCGATCGGCAGCACGCGATCGTAGAACGCGGGGCTCTCGACCTGGAATGCCCGCACCAGCCACGCGACCGCCAGCACCTGGAGCGCAACCACGACATACCCCAGCCACGGCGTCGCCACGGCCTCCGCGCCCGTCGCGCGCCCCACCGGGGCCGCAGGCCCACCCACCCGCATCGTTGTATCGGTCATGCCCGTGTTGTGCCCTTTCGCTGTGGTTCGACCTGGTCCGGCCCGTCTGGTGCATTCCCGCGCAAACGCCGCGCCACCCGAACGGAGGCGCCATGTGAAGAACGATCTATCGCGTTACGGGGAAACAACTTGCGCCGAATGAACATCGTCGCCTTTCGGCGGGCAACCCCCGCGGCCGTGCGGTCATCCTGATGCCGATGCTCGGCGGTCGCTTGGTGAAGCGTGACCAGCGGGTAAGTTTCCGCCCGTACACCTCCCACCGGATCCCCCCGCCCAGGCCGCATGTCCCGACCCCAACGCCGCGACGAAATCCTCGGTCAGGAGCTCCCCCCGCGCCTGCCGCTCATGGCGCTGCGGTCGACCATCGTGTATCCCCTGGGCACCATCGCGGTCCAGAT
>JAEUJL010000810.1 GCA_016794835.1 Gemmatimonadota bacterium
AGGCGCGCCAACATCTCGGACGGGGTGATGCGCGCGTCGATCGCGGGATCGTCCGCGCCCTCGCATCCCCCGATGTACACGATGCGCAGGGTCTGGTTGGGCCACGCCATGCGGAGATAGCGCGCGGCCGCGACGGGCGGCGGCACCAGGCCTATGAGGTGCGGTGCGAGTTCGTCCCCCGCGGCCAGCAGCCGCTGCCGGATCCGCGGGCAGGCGCAGTACACCTTGGGCCGGCTGTCCCCGGAGAGCATGTGGCGCACCGCATGCTCCGCGAGCAGCTCATCCCCCCAGCTGGCCGGGACCACCAGGGAGAATCCCGCCGCCAGGAGCGCGTGGGAGACCTGGACCGGTCGCGCCGGGAGTGCCGCCAACAGCATGTCGCTCCCCACGATCGCGATCTCGTGGGCAGGACGTTGGCTGTACTCGGTGGCGCGTGCGGTCATTCTGGGAGATTCAGACGGGCTCTACGGTAACGAGAGCAAGCCCGGTACCACGGCGCTTCGCGCGCTGGGGTGCTGTCGCATATTGTTCCATGACAGGCAGTTACCGCGTCGACGCGACTGGCCTGGCTCTCGTTCCGCCCCACCGATGCCGCTTTCCGCCGAGGAGCTCCGCCGCTACAGCCGACAGATCATCCTCCCCGAGCTCGGGGTGGAGGGTCAGGAACGGTTGTCCCGGGCGCGGGTGCTGGTGGTGGGGGTGGGTGGCTTGGGGGGACCGGTCGCGATGTATCTCGCGGCGGCGGGAATCGGGGAGTTGTGCGTCGTTGATCCGGATCAGGTGGAGCCCAGCAACCTGCATCGGCAGGTGCTGTTCCGGACCGAGGACGTGGGGAAGGACAAAGTGCAGGTCGCCGCGCAGAACCTCCAGAGCCTGAATCCGAACGTTCAGGTACGCGGGGTCCGCGCGCGCCTCGACGCGTCGAACGCCTTGGAGCTGATCGCCCCGTATGACCTGGTGCTGGATGGCACGGACAACTTCACCACGCGGTACCTGGTGAACGACGCCTGCGTGCTGCTCGGTAAACGCAATGTCTTCGCCAGCGTCCTGCGATTTGATGGGCAGCTCACGGTGCTGGGCGATCCCGACGGCCCCTGTTACCGGTGCCTCTATCCCGAGCCTCCCCCGGCCGGGGTGGTTCCCTCGTGCGCCGAGGCCGGGGTGTTGGGGGTGATGCCGGGAATGATGGGCATCCTGCAGGCGACGGAGGCCCTCAAGTTGATCGCGGGAATCGGGACGCCGTTGGTGGGGCGCTTGCTGCTCGTGGACGCGCGGCGCATGACCTTTCGCGAGATGCGCATCGCGCGACGGCCCGGCTGTGAGGCGTGCGGCACGCGCACCATCCGGTCACTCGTTGAGGTGGATGCGGCGTGCGTGGTGTCGCCGCCCGTCGTGCCCCCCGGTGGCGTGGGGCAACTGGCCCCGCGCGAGCTGCACGCGTGGCGCGCGGAAGGCCGGAGTATTCAGCTGGTCGACGTGCGCGAGGGCTGGGAATACGAGGCGGTGCATCTCACAGATGCGGTCTTGCTGCCGCTGGGTGAGGTGGTCGCGCGTGTCCAGGAACTCGACGCGACGCGTCCGACCGTGGTGTATTGCCATCATGGTGCGCGCAGCCAGGCGGCGGCCACCTGGCTGGCCGGCCAGGGGTTCCGGGAGGTGTGGAACCTCGCGGGCGGCATCGACCGCTGGTCGATCGAGGTGGATCCCGCGCTCCCGAGGTACTGAGGATCACCGCCCGCTTGGGGCAGAAGTCCGGTCAGGGAGCGAAATGCGAGACTGTCCGTGCGTGATGGAAATCACGCTCGCCCATCGGCTCGGCGCGGTCTCTGGCGAGTGGAGAGAGCCGCGCCACCGGGGGTCTCGCGCCCGGCCATCCAGGGAACAGATGACTGGAAAGTCGGAATTGTTGCGGGCTAGTGCGTTGCTATGTATGGACTTGCGCTGCGCCCAACTCGAGCACGGGCGATAGGGCCAGTGACGGGATAACACCCCTCGGTCGCCGCTGAGCGCCTCCATATAGGAGGGTGTCGCGAAACCAGACACTGCAGCGCAAGGTGACTGGGGCACGGAAAGTTCGTCCGAAGGTGGGTTGGATCGCACAAAGAATCCCAACCCGAATCCCACTTCAGGACGACCACACCGATGCTCTCCCGACGCCAGTTCGCCCTCGCCGGCCTCCTCGCCGCCGCCTTTGCCACGACCGCCCGCGCGCAGAGCGGCATCGTGTCCAACACGCCCACGGTCGCGCTGAGCGCGAGCAAGGTGGCGTCGCTGACCGTGACGATCAACTCGGGGGCGACGCAGAG
>JAEUJL010000777.1 GCA_016794835.1 Gemmatimonadota bacterium
CATCGAGGAGGCGTCCCACGTGTTGCTGCTCGACGCGATCCGCGCCAACGCCATCCCCGGCGAGGTCATCAAGCTGGAGCGTCAGGCGCTGCCCAGGTACCTGAGCGCCAAGCTCTCGCCGCACCAGGTGGACCTGCGGGATGTGCTCGCGGTCGCGGAGTTGCGGGGCACGCTCCCGGACGAGCTCGTGGCGTTAGGCATCGAGCCGCGGCGCATCTCGCTGGGGACGGAGTTGAGCGAGGAGTGCGAGGAGGCGATCGACCTGTTGGTAGCGGCGGCGGTCGACCGCCTCATGCGCTGGGGCCACGAGTGTGCGCCGCGCATGATCCCGGCGATGTCTCCGGCCTTGGGCACCTCCAGCTAGGCGCGGCGTGTGGCCGCGCGGGGAAGCCGTGTCGCACGTACCGCGCGTGCCCCCCGTGCCCCCCGTACTGCTCGTGCCGCCCGTGCTTCATCGGTTGAAGTACCATCTGAAGCAGCGCAGAAGCACGCCTGCCGGACCGTCGCGCCACGCGTCAGCCGTGACTCAGCTCCAGCATCGCCGCGGCCATCACCTGCGCCGCCTGCACCAGCTCGTCGATCCCCACCCATTCGTCGGGTTGGTGCGAGATCTCCAGCACGCCGGGCCCATACGCGACGCAGTTCGTGATCCCGCCGATGCGCGTGAAGTGCTTGTGGTCGTAGGTGCCCGGGCTCGCCACCAGGGTGGCCTCGCGGCCGAGGACGTCGCCAATCGCTGACGACAGTGCGGCGACCAGCGGCGAGCCGCGCGGTGTCTCCATGGGGTGCACGAGGAGCCGGTCGGCGATGGTGAGGTCGAGCCCGGGCACGCGCCGGCGCACCCGCTCGATGACCGCGTCGATCTCGGCGCGCACCGCCTCGATCGGCTCCTCCACCAGGAAGCGGCGATCGAAGATCGCGCGGCACTCGTGCGCGACGCAGGGCGATTGCACCGCCTCGCCCACCTGGCCCCCTTCGATCGTGTTGACGTTGAGTGTCGCGCGACGGGACGCCTCGGGAACGACGGGCATGGCGGTCACGCGTCGCGTGAGTTCGGGCAACAGCCCCTCGCGCAGCTCGTGCAGGATCTCGCCCATGTGCTCGATCGCGCTGACGCCGAGGAAGGGCATCGAGCCATGGGCGATGCGTCCGGTCGTGACGAGGTCGAACCACCAGACGCCGCGATGGCCGATGCATACGCGGTCCACCTGCAGCGGTTCGGGGATGATGACGTGGTGGATCGAGCGCGAGGTGAGCCGTCCGATCTCCGCGAGGTGCGCGACCCCGGCGAGGCCGCCGGTTTCCTCGTCGACCGTCCCCGAGATCTCGATCGTCCCGATGGGGGCATTCGGCACACGGAGCAAGCACTCGGCGGCAATGATCGCCGCGGCGAGCCCGCCCTTCATGTCGGCGGTGCCACGCCCGTAGATCCGCCCGTCGCGCACGGTGGCCGCGAACGGGTCGAGGGTCCACCCCGTCCCGACCGGGACGACATCGATGTGGCCGTTCAAGTGGATCGTGGGGCGCGACGGGTCGACCACGCGGCGTGCGACGACGTTCACGCGCGGGTGGGCGCGCGTGTGCTCGGCGCGGCCAGTCGCCTCGAAGTACTCGACAGCGAAGCCACCACGCGCCAACCTTTCGCCCAGGAATCGTGCGCACGGTTCGTACGCCTCACCCGGGGGATTGACCGTGGGAAAGCGGACGAGGTCGCGCGTCAGCTCGACCAGCTCGTCGCGCGCCTCCGCCACCAACCGCAGGGCCGTGTCTCTCGCGTTAGGTATCACGGGAGATAGCTACGACGCCCTGCCAAACCCGTCAACCGTCTTTCCGTGCGTCACCTGCCGATCCTCGTCGCCTACATGGCCCTCCTCGTGGGGCTGGGGCTGTGGATCGGCCGTCGGGTCAAGACGGCCGACGGCTTCTTCGTCGCCAACCGACAGCTCGGGCCCGGGTTGCTGTTCGCGACGCTGTTGGCGGCGAACATTGGCGCCGGGTCGACCGTGGGGGCGGCCGGGCTCGGGTACAAGGACGGGCTCGCCGCCTGGTGGTGGGTGGGAGCGGCGGCGATCGGGTCGCTGGTCCAGGCCTTCTGGATCGGCCCGCGGATGCGTCGAGAGGCAGAGGCGCGCGGGCTGCGCACGGTGGGTGACTACCTCGAGCAACGGTTCGGGCGCGAGGTGCGGATCGTGGTGGCGTTGTTACTGTGGTTAGGCACTTTGGCCATCCTGGCCGGGCAACTCATCGCGATGTCGACCTTGCTGACCGCGGTGGCCGGCACCCCCAAGTGGATGGGGTGTGTCCTGGGCGGGGTGGTCATGACGGTGTACTTCGCGGCCGGCGGGTTGTTGTCGAGTGCGTGGGTCAACCTGGTGCAGCTGGTGGTGCTCCTCGTCGGCTTTGCCATCGCCGTGCCGGTCGCGTTGGCCGGCGCGGGGGGCTGGGACGCGGTGGTGCGCGCGCTGCCGCAGGATGCCGGGTACTGGAGTCCCTGGCGGAACGGCGGCTCGGGGTGGATGTACCTCGCGGCGCTGGGGCCGGCGTTCATCATTTCCCCGGGGCTGCTGCAGAAGATCTTTGGGGCGCGCGACGACCGCGCCGTGCGACTTGGGACCGGGGCCAACGCGATGGCGCTGCTCGCCTTTGCCGTGGTGCCGCCGCTCCTGGGGATCATCGCCCGGGCGGGCCACCCGGAGCTGGCCACGAACCCGCAGTTGGCGCTCCCGACCCTCCTCGTCCAGGACGTCCCCGTCGCGATTGGTGCCCTGGGGCTCGCGGCGCTCTTCTCCGCGGAGGTGAGCACCGCCGACGCGATCCTCTTCATGCTGTCGACGTCGCTCTCGCAGGACCTGTATCGGCGCGTGGTGCGGCCGACGGCGACCGACCAGGAGGTCCTCCGCGTTGCCCGGTGGGCCGCGGTGGCGGGCGGGGCCGCCGGGGTCGCGCTGGCCCTGGTCGCGAGCACGATCATCGGGACCCTGCAGTTCTTCTATAGCGTGATGGCGGTGTGCCTCTTCGTCCCGCTGCTCGGCGGGTTGTACGTGGGCCGGGTGGGGAAGGTGGAAGCGCTGACATCGATTGCCGGGGGAATGATCGCGATGCTGGTGGTCCAGCTGGGCACATCGGGGGCGGGGTACGGGGTGATCTCGCCGGCGATG
>JAEUJL010000780.1 GCA_016794835.1 Gemmatimonadota bacterium
GATCGCGTGCGTCAACGTGGCCAACCTGTTCCTGGCGCGCGCGCGCGACCGCTGGCGCGAGATGGCCGTCCGGCTGTCGTTAGGTGCGCGGCGGGGCGTGATCATGCGCCAGCTGCTCATCGAGAGCCTCCTCTTTGCGCTCGTGGCCGGTGCGGTCGGGGTGGCCATCGCGGCCTGGGCCATGTCGTTCCTGAACCGGATCCAGCTCCCGATGGACGTCACCATCAGCGCCGACCTGCGCCTGTCGATGCCGGTGCTGGCGTTCACCCTCGTCGCGACGGCGGTCACCGGGATCCTCTTCGGGCTGGCGCCGGCACTGCAGGCCACGCGCCCCGCGCTCATCCCCGCGCTCAAGGGCGAGGCGCCCGCGGGGGACGGTCGCTCCCGCGCGAGCCGCACCCTGGTCGTCGCGCAGATGGCGCTCTCCATGCTCCTGCTGATCTGCTCGGGACTCTTCCTGCGCAACCTGCGGGCGGCGACCGCCGTCGATAAGGGCTTCGAGGGCGGCAACGTCCTGATGGCGGACCTGCAGCCCGAGTTGCAAGGGTACTCGCGGGCCCGCGCCGGTCAGCTCTACCAGACCCTCGTCGAGCGCCTGTCGGCCGCCCCGGGGGTGGTCGCGGTCAGCTACGACGAGAACCTGCCCCTCGGGCTCAACAACTCGCAGACCGGCGTCCAGGTCCCGGGCTACACGCCGGCAGCGGACGAGCAGATGTCGATCGATTACGACGTCGTCTCGCCGGAGTACTTCACCGCCATGGGGATCCGGGTGGTGCGCGGGCGGGGCTTCACCCCCGCGGACGACTCGACGAGCCAGCGCGTGATGGTCGTCAACGAGCGGTTCGCCGAGCGCTTCTGGCCCGGCCAGGACGCCGTGGGGAAGTCGGTGCGCGCGCGGGGGCACGACCACGTCATCATCGGGGTGGTCCCCACGGGCAAGTATCGCTCGTTAGGTGAGGCCCCGCTGGCGTACGCCTACTACGCCAAGCTCCAGTCGCAGGGGATGGACGCGACCCTGCAGGTCCGCACGACGGGGGATCCCTCGCTGCTCATCCCCACGCTCCGCGCCGAGGTCGCCGCCTTCGACCCCGCGATGCCGGTGTCCAACGTGCGCACGCTGAACAGCCATCTCGGCCTCGCCCTGATGCCGGCCCGGCTGGCCGGCGGTGCCCTCGGCGTGTTCGGGATCCTGGGCCTGGTGCTGGCGTCGGTCGGGATCTACGGGGTGATGTCGTACAGCGTGGCCCAGCGCACCCGGGAGATCGGGATCCGGATGGCGATCGGCGCGGCGCGGGGCGAGGTCGTCGGGTTGGTGATGCGGCAAGGGCTGCAGCTGGTCGGGTTGGGCGCGGGGATCGGCATCGCGCTCGCCCTGGCCGCCACGCGGTTGATCCGCGGGATGCTCTACGGGGAAAGCCCCCTCGATCCGGTCACCTTCGTCGGGGTGCCCCTGCTCCTCGGTGCCGTGGCGGCCTTGGCCATCATGATCCCCGCGCGGCGGGCGGCTGGGGTCGATCCGGTGCGGGCGATCCGCACGGAATAGCCGCGCACGGGACGGGTCGGGGCGCGGGTCTAGCGCTCGGGGCGACACGAGGCCAAGCTACGGCCGAATTCGCCCCAACCCTCCCCGTTCCTTCGTTCCCATGTCCCTCTCGATTCCCGGTCTCAACGCCGACCTGCTCACCAAGCTGAAGGGCGGAGACCTCGGCGCCCTTGAGACCCTGTTTCGCGCTGCATTCCCTGCCCTCATGGCCAAGGCGAAGGAAACCCTTGGCGACGACGGCGCCGCGGCTCGCGTCGTCGAGCGGCTGATCCCGAAGCTGTTCGCCGAGCGCGCCGGCTTCACGACCCCGGCCGACCTGACGGCGATGCTCGACGGTGCCGTGCACGAGGCGGCGGTGCGCGAGCGCAGCCGCCTGGCCGGCATCCGCAAGCGCGATGACGGCAAGGCCGCCTCGTCTGGTGCCGCACCGACCGTGGATGAGGTCTGGGGCAAGGTCATCAACGTCATCAAGGGCCCGAGCGCGGAAGCGCTCGCCCAGGCCGAGCAGATGAAGGAGAAGCTGCGCCACGAGGCCGGTGGCCACATTCGCGAGATGACCAAGCAGCGGCCGATCTGGGTGCCGATGCTGGCCGGGCTCGGCCTCATTGGCGCCGTGGCCCTGGGTGGATACCTCTTCGCGAAGTCGGGCGAGAAGGGCCGTCTGGCCCGGCAGATCTCGAACGCCGTCAAGGACATCAAGACGGGCACGGGACAGCGCGGCAACGTCAAGCTGGATGACGGCACCGAGGCGATGTTCGGCGCCGAGACCCGGGTGACCCTGCCGGACGAGTTCAATGAACTCGCACGCGGCGTGGGGCTCGAGGGGACGGCGGAGTTCTCCCCGGCGGCGCACGCGACCCTGCCGTTCCAGGTGCTGGCGGGCAACGTGATGTTCACCGCGGCCCCGTCCTCCAAGTTCGCGCTCCGGCGGTACAAGGAAGAGGAATACGTGATCGCGCGCGTGAAGGAAGGCTCGCTGACCGTTGAGGTGCAGGAGCCGAACGAGAGCACGCAGCAGCTCACCGCGGGCCAGACCCTGCTCATTCGCCCGGACGGCTCCACGGCGCAACCCAGCGAGGCGCAGCTCAACGAGGCGTTTGGCTACGTCGATGGCACCTTCGCGATCGACCAGAAGCCGTTGCGCCAC
>JAEUJL010000799.1 GCA_016794835.1 Gemmatimonadota bacterium
CCGTCTTCCGGGAGCTGGCGGACCATGTCCGCGGTCCACTCCCCCGGGCGGACGCCAGGCACCAGGACAGGCATGGCCATATGCTACCTCCCTCCCTCAACGCTCGGCAACCGAACATCCGCCGAGTGTAGGGAGGCGAGGGTCGCCCCGCGGTACCGTGCCATTGCCAACGGGATCACTCCGTCCCGAAGGCCATCACCACCGCGTCATCCCCGGGATGCGAGCGGCACCGGGGTCACCGCATCGTGACCCTGATCAGCTCGTGCGTCGCAACTCTGTCGCCCGCATCCTCGTGGCTGCGAATCCAGCCAGCAGCACCGTGGGCAGCAGGAGGCCGAGGAGTGTGGGCCAGACGCGTGAGGCCACCGCCGCGACACTCTCTTCCTCGTACCGGAATGCCGGCAAGCGACCGATGTCGTCCGTGGTCAGCCGCGCCCTGGCAAACACCTTGGGGAAGAACCACTCCTGCCACGACTTGTGGAAGCCATCCAGCTGGCGCTGGTAGTGCTGGTAGCGGTGGACGCTTGTGCCCGCGAGGTCGAACAACGCCGCCTGCACGCTCAGCGCCGGCGAGGCAAAGCGATAACGGTCGGCCAGGGCCTGCTGGGCCAGCAGGCGCCGGTCGAACTCCGCGAGGGTCGGCGCCATGCTCGAGTCCACGGCCTCCTGCACGACGATCGATCGCGTGGCGAAGTCGTTCGGGTTGGCGTCCGCCCCGCCCATCATCTCCGGATGGTCGAGGTAGTACTTCTGCAGCAGCACGGTCCCGCGCTCGTTGGCCTCATTGGTCGCGGCACGGATGGCGGTGGTCAATTCCACGCGCGAGGGGGACGGGCGCATGGTCGTGATCGCCGCGTTGTAGAGCGATGGCACCACCACGACCACGGCGAGCCACGCCGTGAGCAGGATGACCGCATTCGTGGCCGAGCTGCCGCGCCAGATATTGACCAGCACGGCCAGCGCGAACCAGAAGGCGGCGTACAGCAGGACCACGGCGGTCCACAGGGCGAGGCGTGGCAGGGCACCTGGCGTCGAGAGGGACGCGCCGGTGAGGAGGGCCCCCAGCAGCACGAGGGCGACCACCGCACCCCCAACCACGGCCAGCCGCACGAGGAGCTTGGTGAGGATCACCCGTCGCGCATCCACCGGTTGCGACAGGGTGAGGTCCAGGGTGCCTTGCTCGCGCTCGATCGAGACCAGGTTATAGCTCAACGCGAGGATCAGCAGCGGGAGCAGGTAGATGGTGACAAACGCGAGGTCGAAGCGACCAGCCATGAGGTTGACGGGGTTCTCGATCTCATCGTTGCCGATGAAGGTCTGCTTGCTCCGCATCGACACGCGGGTGTAGTACGGGTACAGGTCGCTCTGCCCCACCGCAAAGGCGGCGAGCGGGGCATGGGGCAGGATGGCGTAGCGCGTCAGGTGGGTCGTCCCGGCCGCATTCATGATCAGCGGACTCGTCCACGAGGCAATCCCCGCCGTGTCACCGCGCGCGAGCCGCTCGAGGGTCGCCTGGTGCCCGGCCAGGCGCGTGGACTCCTCCGTCGACACACGGGCGATCGTCGCCTGCTGAAAGCCCACCCAGGCCCGCCCGTTGTACAACCCGTAGGCGGTCAGGGCGACGAGCAGGACCGCAAAGGCTCGCAGCGTCGCGTCCGCGCGCAGCAGCCGCCATTCGAACGAGGCAAGTTGCATCATGGGAAACTCGTGACCTCAGTCCAACCGCAGCTTGCGGGTTCGCACGACCGCGCCGGCCGCGACGAGCACCCAACCAACCAGGAGCCAGACCGCCGGCCAGTGGGCCGCCACCGCCTGCGCCAGGCGGGGCGCCTCATACTCGAACGGCGGCACCTCGGCCCAGAGCGAGGTCGGCGCGGTGGAATCCCAGTCGCCGGTCCGTGAATGCTCGGCCATGTAGCCGTTCATCTTCGCGATGAGCATCCGGCGGTAGCTCTCGGCGCTTTGGGCGAACGCCCGGTGGTGTTCGACGTCCGTGCCTGCCAGTCCCATCGAGAGGGAGCGCACGGCAAGCAGCGGTGCGGCGACTGCGCCGAACTGGTGGATCCGGTTCTGGCGCTGGTAGGCGTCGTACAGTGCGCCGTAGTGCTTGTCGAACACCACGTTCGCGTCCTCCTCGCCACGCTGCATCGAGATGGCGTCGAAGTTCACGGGGAGCGAGTCCACCGACGACACCCCGTACTTCGCGAGGACCTCCTGTTTGAGGGCCTCGGTGCGCTCCGACGGACTGTGCCCGTCGATCCCCTTCTTGAGGTCGGCGTCCATGGCGGCCAGGAACTCGAACGCCGATGGCGTGGGCGCCGCCCGACGCGCCACATCGCTGAAGACGCGAGGGGCAACGAGCGAGTTCGCCGCCCAAAATGCGAGCAGGACCAGCAGCGCCACCCGCGACGAGGACACGCGCGCGGACACCACCAACGAGACGGCAACGAAGATCGCGAAGTAGCCCAGGTACGAGAGGGCCATCAACGCCACGCGTGGCCACTCCAGGGCCATGGTCCCTTCGGCGGCCCCGAGCACCAGGGCGATGGACCCGAGGATGGCCGCAGGCACCAGCAGGGTCCCCAGCGCCGCCGCGATCCCAAGCGCCTTCCCCCCGGCCAGGGCCGCGGGAGGCACTCCCAGGGAGACCAACTGGCGGAGCGTGCCGAGCTCCTTCTCCCCGGCAAACGCGGGAAAGGCCAGCACCACGATCAGCAAGGGCAGCAACACCTGGAGGATCCCCGCCGCCGTCCACTGGCCGAACCGCTGCGTCGCGGTGGCGTCCATCGCCGGACGGAACCGGAACTCGTTCTGCTTGTGCGCCTCCAGGTAGGACGCCACCCCCACGTAGGGATCGACCCCCTGGTCAACCATGGAGAGCATGGTGCGCGGCTTGAACGCCCACAGTCCGTAGTGCGCCGCGGAGTGCGGGTTCTTCGCCGGCTGGTTCACCCAGAACGCGCGCATCTCCTGCGCCGCGCGATCGTGCTGGGCGGCGACGTCGCGCCAGTTGCGGTAGCCGGCACCTAACGCGGCGGCCAGCAGCGTGAGCACGATCACGGCGGACCAGCGATAGCGTCCGTCGCGCAACGTGTCAGTGAATTCCTTGGCGGCAATGCGAGCGATCATCGGACGCGTCCGGGAAGAGGCGGAGAGTGGGTGCTCAGTCGCGCATGTGGTCGAGGTACAGCTTCTCGAGGTCGGTGTGGCCGATGTCGGCCGTGCTCATCGTCTGCACGAGGTGTCCGTGCTTCATGATCCCCACGCGCGTCCCGGATTCCTTGGCGCGGAAGAGGTCGTGGGTGGCCATCAGGATGGCCGCCCCCTGCTCACGCAGCATCAGCAGGAGTTCCGAGAACTCGTTGGAGGCCTTGGGATCGAGCCCCGAGGTCGGCTCGTCCAGCAACAGCGCCTCGGCGCGCTTGGCGAGCGCAATCGCGATCCCCACCTTCTGCCGCATCCCCTTGGAGTACCCACCCACCCGCTTGTTCGCCGCGTCGACCTGCAGGCCCGCGCGCGTGAGGTACCCCAGCAACTCATCGCGCTCGTGCCGACGCCCCGTCGCCAACGAGGCGAAGTAGTCGAGGTTCTCCAGCCCGCTCAGGTTGCGATAGAGCATCACCTGCTCGGGGATGTAGGCCACGTGGCGCTTGGTCTCGATCGGGTG
>JAEUJL010000839.1 GCA_016794835.1 Gemmatimonadota bacterium
TCCAGACGCCGGACGTGGAGCTCGACCCCGGGCTCGCGCCCTACCTCCCGGCGATCCGCGCGGAGGGAATCCGCGCGATGCTCTTCCTGCCGCTGGTGGGACGCGAGCGCGTCTGGGGGAAGTTCATGATCTACAGCGGCGCGCCGCGGCGCTTCTCGCCGGAAGAGGTCGACGTCGCCCAGCTCATCGTCCGCGAGATCGCCACCGCACTCGACTGGCGGCAACACGACCAGGCGCTGCAGGAGGAGCGACAGCTGTTCGCCGCCGGCCCGACCGTGGTCTTCAAGTGGCGCAACAGCGAGGGATGGCCCGTGGAGTACGTCTCGCCCAACGTGGAAGCCGTCTTCGGCTACACGCCGACGGAACTGCTCTCCGGGCGCATCCCCTATGCGTCCATCCTGATGCCCGAGGACGTCGCGCGCGTCGAGTCGGAAGTGCGGACGCATGTCGCACGCGGCGCGACCTGGTTCGAGCAGGAATACGTCCTGGTGCACGGCGACGGACGCTCCCGCATCGTCACCGACTTCACCAAGGTGGTGCGCAACGCCGACGGGGAGGCGACCCACTTCCTGGGGTACCTCGTGGACGTCACCGAGCGCCGCGCGGCCGAGGCGGAGCACGCGCGCGTGGCCGAACAGGTGCGCCACACGCAGAAGCTGGAATCGTTAGGCGTGCTGGCCGGCGGGGTCGCCCATGACTTCAACAACCTCCTGGTCGGGGTCCTCGGCAACGCCTCGCTCGCCCTCGAGGAGCTGCCGCCGGACTCGTCGGCCGTGCCGTTGCTGAACGACCTGCAGCTCGCCGCGCGACGGGCCGCCGAGCTCACCCGGCAACTCCTGGCCTACTCTGGCAAGGGGAAGTTTGTCATCGAGCCGGTGGACCTCTCCACCCTCGTGCGGGAGATGGGTCGGTTGCTGACGGCGGTCGTCTCCAAGAAGGCCCAGGTCACGACAGACCTGCGCGACGACCTCCCCCCCGTCCGGGCGGATGCCACGCAACTCCGCCAGGTCGTGATGAACCTCATCACCAACGCCTCGGATGCCCTGGGGGACGCCCAGGGGACCATCGCGATCCGCACCCGACGGATGTTTGCCACCCGCGCCTGGCTCAACGGCGCCCATGTCGGCATGGACGTCCCGGAGGGGGACTACCTCGTCCTCGAAGTGTCAGACACGGGGACGGGGATGTCGCCCAACGCGTTGACGCGACTCTTCGATCCCTTCTTCACCACCAAGGGCCCCGGCCGCGGGCTCGGGCTGGCTGCGGTGCTCGGCATCATTCGCGGACATGGGGGCGCCATTCGCGTCACGTCGCAGCCCGACGCAGGGACCATCGTCTCCGTCCTGCTCCCCGCCGACCAGGGCCAACCCTCCCTGCTGACGCCCCCGGCGAACAGTACACCAGCCACCATTCTCGTCGTGGACGACGACCCGGTGGCTACCACCGTGGCCGAGCGCATCCTCCGCCGTGATGGCTACCAGGTGCTGACCGCGCGCAACGGGCGGACGGCCCTGGATGTTTACGCCGAGCGCGGACGGGAGATCGACCTAGTCCTGCTGGACCTCACGATGCCCGAGCTGTCTGGCTGGGAGACCTTCCGGGAGCTGCGCCTGCTCGACCCGAAGGTGATGGTGATCCTGATGAGCGGCTACTCGCAGGAGTCCGCTGAAGCCGTCCCCGGCGGCGCGGCCGGCTTTCTCGCGAAACCATACAGCGCCGACGACCTGCGGGAGATGGTGAGCCTGGCCCGGTCACCCAGGTAGCCGGCACGTATTCCCCCAAAGCACCCCGCGCCTGACGACTTCGCGCCCGCGGTGTCGGGACACGCACGCCGCTGACCTGACCCGCCGGGGCTATGTCACAGCCCGCATGAGTCGGCAGTCATTAGCTTGTGCTCAGCTCACGTCTCGAATCCTGGAGCCTGACGACTGGATCGCCCTACCCACTCGAGCCTTTCCCCGTCGGCCGTCGGCGCATTGCTCCTTGGCGTCGTGATGGTGGCGCGCCTTGCGCTCATCCCGGCCGATGCGTCGATCTCGAGCGGATTCCTCCATGATTCGGCCTACATCGGCATCGTCGCCCGCAACCTGTTGGCGGGCCACGGCTATGTGAACGACGCTAACTGGCTGCTCTTCCTGAACCCGGAGCAGCTCCCGATGTACTTCCACAACGCCAATCCGGGATACCCGACGGTCACCGCCGGCGTCATGGCCCTCACCGGCCTCGATGCGGCGCGGGCCATGCTCGTGGTCTCGATCGTTGGCGCCGGGCTGATCGCCATCGGGGCGTGGGGGATCACGCGTCACGTGGTCAACGATCGCCAGGGATGGCTCCCGGTGCTGGCCGGGGCCTGTGCGCTCCTCTTCCCGGCGAACTGGCGGTTGTCGTTTGTCGGGTTGCCCGATGCACTGGCCACCGGGCTGGTGCTGTGCTTCTTCGCCGTGCTGCTCCATGCCCGCCTGACCTGGCACTGGGTGGCGGCGGGGCTCCTCTTCGGCGTGGCCTGGCTGGTGCGCTCCACGGCGACCGTGGCCCTGCCGGCAGTTGCCCTTTGGTCGCTCGCCCGCCACGGGTGGGGCGTATCGATCCGACGTGGCCTGATCGTCGCGGGCACGGCGGCGCTGGTCATGCTCCCGTGGCTGCGGCACACGGCCGCGGTGCGTGGCAGCCCCTTTGCCTCGGACGCGTCGTACTACCTGCTCCTGCGATACCACGCGGAGCGCACGGGACGCGACGAAGACCAGTTCTACCGGAGCCTCCAGCCCCCGCCGAGCACCGGCGACGTGTTGCGCCAGGACCCCGCCGGGGTCGTCCGGTCGGCGGCGACGGGATTGCCGGTGGTGCTCTACCGCATCGGAGCCGGCCTCGCCGAGTGGGACAAGCTGGTCGCACTGGCGCTCTTCGCGGCGCTCGGCATCGGGGCGCTCGCGGTGCGGCGCTCCACGTGGCGGCCGGAACTCGCCGCCGGTGGCCTGCTCTGGTTGATCCTCGTCGGGACCCTCGCCATTCGCGGCAACAGCATCGAGATCCGGTACTTCAGCGTGGGGTCCTCCCTCCTGGCCATGCTCCTCGTCGCGGCCGTCCCATGGGGGACGGCGGGCCGGAAGTGGGGGATGGTCCCCTTCGCCGCCTACCTCGCATTGGGCGTCATCCCCCAGGATGTCCGGATGCTGCGCACGCTGCCCCAGGTGAACGCGGACCACGCCGCGCTCCGGGACGCCATGAACGCCACGGCGTCCGCGATGCCCCCGGGGACCCGGGCGGTCACCCAGGTCCCCTACTTCTTCACCTATCACACCGGCCGCGGCGCCATGTCCCCGGCGTATCCGGGGAAGGCCGAGCTGCTCCAGGTGATGGAACGCTACCAGGGCTCGGTCGTCTTGCTCCCGACGGACAGCCTCGACTACTACTATCCG
>JAEUJL010000845.1 GCA_016794835.1 Gemmatimonadota bacterium
CCGGATGGCCAGTGGATCGCCTACAGCTCGAGCGACCGGCGCAATTCCTCCGCGGACCAGAGTGACGTGAAGGTCATCAGCGTGCAGGGCGGCGAACCGCGCAACCTCACCGCCGACCTCGACTACTCGGTCGGCGACATCGACTGGTCGCCCGACGGCAAGCACGTCTACTTCTCGACGGCCGAGGGTTTGACCTCGAAGCTGTACAAGGTCTCGCCCAGCGGAGGAAAGCCGCAGGAGATCTCGTTCGGCAAGGAGTTCGTGTACGGCAACTTCAGCGCAACGGCCGACGGTTCCCGTTGGGTCGTCACCGGGGGGACGCTGTCCGAGCCGGGGATCGTCTACCTCACCGGGACGGACGGGGCGCAGCCGCGTCGCATCTTCGCGGACCACCAGCGCATGTCCGAGTATCGCGTGGCGCGCGCCGAGCCGCTGACGTGGAAGGGCGCAGACAACTGGGACATCGAGGGCATCCTCACCTACCCGCTGGACTACACGCCCGGCACGAAGGTCCCGCTCATCCTGCAGGTGCATGGCGGGCCGCACGGGCGCTTCAGCGCCGACTTCAATGCCAGCGCGCAATCCTGGGCGGCGCGCGGCTACGCCGTGCTGCAGGGCAACCCACGCGGTTCCTCGGGACGCACGCTCGCCTTCAGCAACGCCAACACCAACGATTGGGGCGGCAAGGACTTCATCGACCTGATGAAGGGGGTGGATCGCGTGATCGCGATGGGTGTGGCCGACTCGACGCGCATGGCCGTGATGGGCGGGTCCTACGGCGGCTTCATGACCTTCTGGACCGTCACGCAGACCAACCGCTTCAAGGCGGCGATCGGGCACGCCGGCATCTCCGACTGGTACTCGTTCCACGGACAGACCGACATCCCGAACCTCCTGGAGTTCGGCTTTGGCGGGTTGCCGTCGGCGAGCAAGGCGACCTATGAGCGCTGGTCGCCGATCGAGCACGCGACCAAGGTGACCACGCCACTCCTCATCACCCACGGGGAGCAGGACCTACGCGTGCCGATCCCGCAGGCGGACCAGTACTACCGGCTGCTCAAGAAGCTCGGGAAGACGGTCGAGTTCCTGCGCTATCCGCGTGAGGGCCACGGCATTGCGGAACCGATGCATCGGCTGCACCTGGAGGCGGAGCAGGAGAAGTGGTTCGCCGAGTATGTCCTCAAGCGAACCAAGTCGGTGAGCTGAGGATTCGACCGTGAGTGACGCGCGCTGGATCGACCTGGGCCCCACGGCAGACTTCATGCGTGCCCCGCTCACGGCGGCGCATGCCGGGACGGCGCGCATCGTCGTCACGTGGGTCAACGGCGAGTTTGGGGCCGTGTCTGGCGTGTGCAACCACGCCGGGGGACCGCTCGCCGACGGCACGGTCGATGGGGAGTACATCACCTGCCCGTGGCACAACTGGAAGTACCATTGCCGCACCGGGCAGGGCGAGCCCGGATACGAAGTCGATGCGGTGCCCAGCTATTCCGTCAAGGTGGAAGGCGGGCGCCTGCTGGTGTCGTGCGATCCGGTCACGAAGCGCACGCATGGCGATCATCCGCCACATCCACTGGCCCGCAAGGTCGAGCGGGCACCGGGCCCCGTGCGCGTCGTGGGCATCTCAACAACGCACATGGATGTCGGGCATCCCCGATACTCCACCAGCGACGCGCTCCTCGATGTGGCGCTCGAGCAGGCGAGGTCGCGTGGCCACGAGACCCGCCTGCTGCGGCTGGCGGCACTCAACGTGCGCACCTGCGAGGGCTACTACTCCAAGGCGGCGCACGCCTGCACCTGGCCCTGCTCCATCACCCAGATGGACCCGGCCGACCAGATGGAGCAGGTCTACGAGGCGATCGTTCACTGGGCCGACGTGATCCTCGTGTCGACACCGATCCGCTGGGGCAACGCCAGTGCGCTGTACTTTCGCATGGCCGAGCGGATGAACTGCGTGCAGAACCAGGTGACGATTGCCAACAAGGTGTTGCTGCGCAACAAGGTGGCCGCCTTCATCATCACCGGTGGGCAGGACAACGTGCAGGGGGTGGCGGGCCAGATGCTTGGCTTCTTCGCCGAGATCGGGTGCCACTTCCCGCAGTTCCCCTACATCGCGCACTCGCGGGGATGGAGCGCGGAGGACATGGAGAACAACATCGACGTGGTGAAACACTCGCGGGAGCTGCGGGAAGGAGCGCAGGCCCTGGTGACGCGCGCCATCGACTATGCGCAGCTGCTGCTGGACCACGAGGCTGCGCCACGGGCCACGAGCCGGGGCGGGCGCAAGGCACATCGGCTGGCGATCGACCCCGCGTCACACTGAGAAGGACGTGGAGAAACGCAGACGGGCGGCCCTCGCGGACCGCCCGTCTTTGCATGGGTGCGTATCGCCGGTCAGGGGTTCCGGTCGGTGCAGCCCTTCCAGTTCGGGTGGGTGTTGGCCTCGGTGAGTGATGGCTCCATCGCCACGCTCGTGCCGTAGGTGCCGCCCTTGAAGTACGCCCCGGTCGGGAACACCTGCTCGACCGTCCTGCCATAGTGCTTGACCAGGCGACGCAGGTCGCCGAGCCGGTGGATCGTGAGGTACATCCACATCGCGCGCTCCTTGAACAGCAGGTCCACGCGAGCGGCGGCGTTCCCCGGATCCACGAGCGGCGGGAGCTGCGAGGCCAGGGTGCTGCTCGAGCGCAGCTGGTTGAGGGTCGTCAGCCAGCTCGCATCGCCTGCCTTGAGCGCCGCCTCGGCCTCGATCAGGCGTGCCTCGATCCCGGTCGCGAGGGGGAACGGGCTCGACACTGCCTGGGCGTGCGCGATCGCGCTTGGCACGTAGACCGGGGTCACCCCGTCCTGGCCGGTCCGGAAGAAGCGAACACCGATCCGGGGATCCCGCCAATCGATCGTGTTCGGGGTCTCGGAACCGTTCGGGGTCCCGAAGTTCGCCGAGGACGGCATCCAGTCGAACGGACCGTTCGTGATGGTCGTGTTCGAGTACTCGGCGCTGTAGCTGAACGAGTTGGCGATCGCGGCTGATCCCGCGCCGTCGCCGCCGGCCCGGATGACCGTGGCCGCATCCGCCGCGCGGTTCAGGTCCAGCAGCGCCCGTGCCTTGGCGAGCCGGGCGAGATTCCGGATCGCGTTACCCGCGGGCGCTGTCGCCAGGGCGGAATCGGCGTAGGTGACCGCGAGGTTGAAGAGGTCCACGTTGGAGTAGCTCTTCGTGTCGTAGATCTTGCTGCCGTCATCCTGCAGGTACGAGAACGGGATGCCGTTGCAGAAGATCTCGCCGCCGATCGCCAGGGCCAGTGCGCGCAGTGAGTAGATCTCCGCGATCTGGGCCGCCCGGGTGGGCGAATCGGTGACATACTGGCGCATGGTGCGCACCGCGCGCGGCCCGGAGTACATCACGGCGGCGAAGCCGCTCCAGGCGGTGGTGGTGGGCGCGGCGTTGTTGTCGATGTTCCGCTGGTCAATGCGCTCAAAGCCATTGCGCGCGTTGATCAACTCATCGCTCAGGAGCCCCGAGCCCGCCCAGGCGTACACGTTGGAGCCGGTGAACACCCACATGTCACGCAGGGCGGCCGCACGGAGCGCGAGCGCCCCGGTCGTCGATGCCGCATTCGCTGGCGTGATCACGTCGAGGTCGACCTCGAGCGGATCGCCGCAGCCCATCGCGAGGAGCGCGGTGGCTGCCAGCAGGACGCGGCGGGCCGGAAGCAGTGTCTGTCCGATCATTGGCTGTCTCCGGTTAGAAGGTGAGGGTGATGCGGCTGATGAAGTACCGCAGTGGCGGCGGCTGCCAGTTGACCTCGCTGAACTGTCCACCGGCCTCCGGGTCGAGTCCCGGATACTTGCTGTTGACCATGAGGAGGTTGCGTCCGGCGACCACCAGCATCGCGTTCTGCGCACGCATCAACGTCGCCATG
>JAEUJL010000521.1 GCA_016794835.1 Gemmatimonadota bacterium
GTTGGGGCGTGCGGCCTCCGGGGCGCGACAGGACATCGCGGCAGCGAGGACGAGCAGCAGGAAGCGAGGACGCATGCCGGCAACGTTACCCCTCCCACGGGGCAGCCGCCATGCCGCCGCGATCACCGACGGGGCGTGGCGTCGCGCAAGCGTTGCAGCGCCGCTCGTGCCTCGCGACGCGCGGGCTCCGTGATCGCGTCACCCTTGGCCCAGCGTCGCAGGAACTCCTCCCACGCGGCCACCGCCTTGTCGCGCTCGCCGATCGACTCGTACAGTCGCGCGCGCGCGGCAAAGGTGCGGACGTACACGGCGAAGCCCGGGTCGATGAACGCGGTCGCGAATCGACTGGGGTGCATGGCCTCGTACAACGCGATGGCCCCGCGCGTGTCGCCCAGCGCCTCGAGGACTTCCGCGCGCGTCACGGTTCGCAGCCCGGCAAGACCCAGGCGGGCGCGTCGCACGGAATCCGCGGACGAGAAGGTCGCAGCAATGGCGCGCGCCGCGGCGGTATCCCCGCGCAGGAGTGCCTCACGCGCCTCGAGGTCCGGTTGTCGCGGGCCACCCGCCGTGATCCGCTTCACCACCCCGCTGAACGCGGTGTCCCCGGTAAGCATGAACGACACGTACGCGAGGGGCAGCATCCCCTGACGCAATTGCGGGAGGGCACCCGCCGGCAGGCTCTCGGTCCGACGCATGCCCGACAGGATCTCCGACCGTTCCGCAGCGGTCATGGATCCCCGCATCGTCGCGGCGAGTCCCAACTGGAACCCGCGCAGGAGGGGACGCGTCGCGGCAATGCCGCCGGGGAGGACACTGTCGGTCTGGACAAAGAACTCCGCCGTGCGGTCCACCGCGGCCTGGCTGCCTGTCATCGCCGCCGCCGAGACCGCGGTCGCGAGGACCCCATATCGATCGTTGGCCGGCACCTCCTGTCGCATCGCGGCCGGCGTCATGGTCTGGCCGATCTTCAACAACGTCTCGATGCCACGGGGATCGTCTGCCAACAACTGGTAGATGCCCACCTGGAAACGGAGGGGTGATCGCGCCAGCGCGGGCCGCTTGAGCGCCGTGTCGGCGAACGCCAGCGCCGAGTCGAAGTGGCCAGCCACCGCATACCCTTGCACCAGGGTCGCCACGGCGGGAACCGCGTCAGGGTCCGCCTTGAGCCAGCCGCGCGTCATCATCAGCGCCCGCGCCTGTGCGTCGTTCCGGAGCTTCTCAAGACCGGGGCCTCCCCCCAGCCGCCGGGTCGCCGCAGAATCGGCGACCACCTGGACCGAATCACCCACCAGGACGAGGCCAGTGGGCGCCGACATCGTCTGGTATTGCTGGATCAGGTGAGAGTAGGCGAGGTGGAACGTCGAGTCGAGCGCCAGGGTCCGGTTGAACGCACGGATCGACGCCGTCATCCGACCCGTGCTTCCGTCGAAATCGTTCGGATCAAAGGGGGTGTGGAACAGCGCGTCACCCAACCCGTACCACGCCTCGGCGACACCGGAATCACTCGCGATGAGCGTGCGATAGATCTCCTGCGCCTCGGCGAGCTTGGCCTTGCCATCGCCCCCGGTGTTCGCGGCCCGCAGGCCGCGCGACAGCGCGTGATGCCCGCGCACCAGCGCCTGCTCTCGTGGGGGCAACCGGTCGACCAGCTGCAGCGCACGTTCCGAACTCTCCAGGTAGCCACTGCCGGTCGCATCGGCCCAGCCGAGGGCAAGCGACCGCTTGTGCCAGGCCAGCGCAAAGGTGGAGTCGTTCTGGATGGCCACCTGGAACAACGAGTCCGCTCGCATGACCTGCCAGGAGAACAGCGCACGGACCCCATCGAGGTACGCGCGGTAGGCACTCAGCGAGTTCGTGGTCGCTGCGGCGAGATCCATGCGTTCCGACCCGGTCACCCCGGCGACGCCAATCAGGTAGCGCGCCAGCCCCTCAAAGAGCGGGCGCGGGTCGGAGGCCAGCGCGGCGCTGCGGGACTCGGTGCGCAGCTGCTCGCCGCTGGCGACGTCGTAGAGGCGTGCCTGCACCAGCAACGAGTCGGCCGTGGTGGTGATCGTCCCGGTCACCACCGTCCATGCGTTGGCCCGGCGCGCAATCCCGAGGGCCTTGTCGATGTCGACGCGCTTCTCCTCCAGCCCGGCGTCGCGCACCAGCACCATCGTGCGCTCATAGTCGGCCACCGTCAGGTCCTTCCACTGCGAGAGCGCGAGGGTGAGCATGTTCACCGCGCCGTCACGCAGCCAGCGAACGTCGGCATTCCCCGATTGGACCTCAAAGGGCATCACCGCATACGAACGCCGCGGATCCACGCCACTGGGCGCCCCGCCCCCGGCGAAGAAGCGCCAGGCCACCGCAGCGATCGCCACGGCAGCCACCGCGCCCCCGAGCAGCAGGTTGCGGCGGTTGGGTCGTGAGGCAACAGCCGGGCGCATCACCGTGCCAGCCAGTGTCCCCGCGGGCGTCCACCCCGCGCCGATCGCCTCCGCCATGTCCCGACCCGTGGCCCAGCGCTGCTGCCGGTCCTTGATGAGGGCCCGATCAATCGCGGTGGACACCCCGGCAGGCACTTGCTGCGCCGCCTCGGCGAGTGGACGTGGCGTCTCGGTGAGGTGCTTTACCAGCATGCCGGCCACGTTCGACGCCTCAACCACCGGCTTGCCGGTGAACATCTCGTAGCCCACGAGCGCGAGGGCATACAGGTCACTGCGTCCGTCGATCGTCGGCTCGCCCGACGCCTGCTCCGGGCTCATGTACCGC
>JAEUJL010000850.1 GCA_016794835.1 Gemmatimonadota bacterium
GCTATATTGCCCGCTCCCTATGGAAGCCAAGGCAGTCCGAGCCCTTCGCACGGCGATCGAGCGGCGCACGTTTGAGCCGGTGTACTACATCTCCGGCGAGGACGAATTCCGGAAGGACGCGCTTGTGCGCGCGTTGGTGGATGCGCTGGTGGACGCGCCCATGCGGGACTTCAACCTCGACATCTTCCGCGGGGGGGACGTGGAGCCGGAGCGTGTCGAGTCCCTGCTGAACACGCCGCCCATGATGGCGGATCGACGCGCCGTGGTGATCCGGGACACCGGGTCGCTCAAGAAGGACGCGCGGGCGACCATCGAGCGCTACCTCAAGCGGCCCTCGCCCGATGCGGTCCTGGTGCTCGTGTCGCTGGCGGGGGGCAAGGAAGACAAGGGGTTCGCCGCAGCGACCCAGGTCCCCGTGGAGCCCTTGGGGGCGGACGCGTTGCCGGAGTGGCTCGTGACACACACGGCGACCGCGCACGGTGCGACGCTGGAACCGGCCGCCGCGCAGCAGCTGCTGCAGGTCGTTGGGGCGGACACGGCCCAGCTGGTGGGCGAGGTCGACAAGCTGGTGAGCTTCGCGCACGGGCGCGCGATCACGGTCCAGGACGTCCTCGACCTGGTGGGTCAGCGGGAGGGTGAGGACTCGACCGCGTTGCTCGACCTGGTCGCGGCGCGCGACGTCGCCGGGGCGCTGGCCCTCGTGGGACCGGTGTTGTCGCAGCCCCGGGTGACGGCGGTGAGCCTGATCATGGCGCTCACGGTGCAGACACTGGCGATGCGATGGGGACGCGCCGCGCGCGAGCGGGGGATGCCCGCGCACCAGCTCGAGCGGGAGTACTTCGCGCTGCTCAAGGAGACCGGCGCCTTTCCCATGCGCCCGTGGGGTGATGCGGTGAAGTGCTGGTCCAAGCACCTGGGGCGCTGGCCCATGCGGGACCTGGAGCAGGCGGTCCGGGCGCTGCAGCATGCGGACCACGCCGCCAAGGACAGCCGCGTGTCGTCGGACGAACAACTTCTCTCCACCTTGATCTGTGCGATGTGTGTCCCGGAGGTCCATGCGGCTGCCTAACGCCAACCCCTGCCGCGTGTCGGTGTCCGCGCCCCTCCCAGCGATGGCCGGGTGGCGGCGGGTCGCGTGGATCTTCGCGGTGGTGCTCGCGCCACTGTCGCTCGAGGCCCAGGCGGTGCGCGACTCGCTGGTGACGCGGGTGCAACAACTCGTCAATGCCGGCAATCGCGACGGTGCCAGGGCGCTCGCGGACTCCGCGCTGGTGATTCGCACCCCGGGGACCAATGCCCATGCCGAGGCGCTGTTCGCGCGCGCCCTCGCGACAAGTGATGCGGCCGCGGCCGAGCGGGACTACGCGCGCCTGGCGATCGAGTACCCGTTTTCGCCACGCGCGGAGGAAGCCACCCTGATGGTGGCGCAGTTCCGGCAGTCACGCGGGGACCGCGCGGGGGCGCGCGTGCAGTACGAACGCCTGGCGGTGGACTTTCCCGCCAGCGCCATGTCGGCGCGCCACAACTACTGGGCCGGTCGGCTCGCGCTCGATGATGGCGACCTGGCGAAGGGGTGCCGCTACCTCGGCGTTGCGGTGGATCGCGTGCCCCGGGAGGATGTGGAACTCCGCAACCAGGTGAACTACCTGCGCGCGCGCTGCGAGACGGCCGGGGGCGAGCCGCCCCCGACGCCCCGGCCGGTGGATACCGCCCGCGTGACGCCGCCGCCGGCGCCGGAGCCCGCCCCTGAGGTGGCCCCGAAGAGCCAAACGGAATACAGCGTGCAGATTGCCGCCTACCAGCGTAAGCGGGACGCCGATGCGGCCGCGGCGCGGCTCAAGGCGCGTGGGTTCCAGGTGCGGGTGGTGGGGACCAAGGCGCCGTATCGCGTGCGCATCGGGCGGTATGCCACGCGGGCGGATGCGGTCGCGGCGCAAGGACGCATGAAGCGACAGTCCCGCGTCAACGGGATCGTGGTGGAAGCCGAACCGCGATGAGTCGTGAAGGCACCCCCCTGATGCAGCAGTACCGGGACATCAAGGCGCGTCACCAGGACGCGATCCTGTTGTTCCGGATGGGGGACTTCTACGAGATGTTCCACGATGACGCCGAGGTGGCGTCGCGGGTGCTTGGGCTGACGCTGACGAGCCGGAACAATGGCGGGGCGAGTGACGTCCCGCTGGCGGGGGTCCCGGTGAAGGCGGTGAACGATTACCTCCGCCGCCTGGTGCAGCACGGGTATCGCGTGGCGATCTGCGAGCAGGTGGAAGACCCGAAGCTCGCCAAGGGGATCGTGCGCCGCGAGGTGGTGGAGACGATCACCCCGGGTGCCGCGTTCAACGATGACCTGCTGGATGGTGGGCGCAACAACTTCCTCTGCGCGCTGCACCAGGCGGGCGACCAGTTCGGCATTGCCGCGGCGGACCTGTCGACCGGCGCGTTTCACCTGGTGTTGTCGAGCGCCGGGGATGCAGACGCGGCGGTGGCCCGCTTCGCCCCGCGCGAGGTGCTCGTGCCGCGCGGCGCGTCCCCGCTGGGGCCGGGAAGCCCGGTGCGCACGGCGGCGACGGCGCTGGTCACCGAGCGCGATGCGTGGGAATTCGACGGCGGGCTCTCGCGCGAGGAGCTGACGCGGCACTTCGCCCTGCATGGCCTGGATGGGCTGGGGATCGGGGCGGACGCCGAGGTGGCCGTGGGCGCGGGAGGTGCCCTCCTGCGGTACCTGCGCGAGCTGCAACCGGCCGGCATTCCGCAGTTGGCCCGACCGGTGCTGGAGCGTCCGGGTGGGGTGTTGCCGCTGGACGAGATGACGCGGCGCAACCTGGAGTTGGTCGAGTCCCTGCGCGGGGAGCCGGACCACCCGAACGGGCGTGGGGCCGCCGAGCGTTCCGGGACGTTGTTCGGCGTGCTCGATCGCACGCGGACGGCGATGGGCGCCCGCTTGTTGCGCCAATGGCTGCTGGCCCCGCTCACCGACCGCACCGCGATCGCCGAGCGGCTCGACGCGGTGGAGGCGCTGGTCACGCGGCCGGTGGAGCGGACCCAGCTGCGCGAGGCGATGGATGGCGTCCGTGACATCGAGCGACTGGCCGGCAAGGTGGCCGCCGCCCGGGCCACCCCGCGCGAGCTGGGGGCGCTGGGGGACTCGTTAGGCCGGCTGCCCGAGGTGGTCGAGGCCGTGCGCGCCGTGGGAGCCGGGGGCTGGCTGGCGGACGTGGTGGCCACGTGGGATGCCGCCGTGGA
>JAEUJL010000821.1 GCA_016794835.1 Gemmatimonadota bacterium
CATGCCGACGGGCCCCTGGGCACTGTGCTGGTCGCCATGGTAGTCACGCACAGTCCCACGGAGGGCATCGTACTCGAGGATCACCCCGAGGTTGGGCCCGGGCGTTCCCTTGTTGTAGCGCGCCACGAACGCGGTGCCCAGCCCTGCCACCCCCATCTCGACGGTGAAGTCATGCGCCGTGAGGTAATCGGCGAGGATCTTGACCGACCGCGTCTCCTTGAAGCCGATCTCGGGGTGCTTCGTGATGTCATCGCTCATCGCCTGCAGCTCGCTGTCCCACAGCTCCCTGGCGCGGGCGATGACGGCGTCGCGAGATGGGCTGACGCGGGTCGTCAGGCGCGTGGCCAGGGCGGCGGCGTCAACGGTCCGGTGCAGCTCCGCCATGCGTTGGACAACGTCCACTGCGGCGGCACGCTGCGTGGGAGTCTCCTGGGCCACCAGGGTCAGCGGCACGAGGCACAGGGTCAGGATCTTCTTGGGCATGCGCCAAGGCTCGCCCGAGGTCCGGCGCCGCGCAAGCGGGCGAGGGGACAGCTACGTGCGCCGATCGAGGGCGTCGATCTTGTCCACGCGTGGCTGGTGACGTCCCCCGCCAAACGGGGTGCGCAGGAAGGTGTCGACCACCTCCAGCGCCAGTCGCGTCCCGAGGAGGCCGGCCCCCAGTGTGAGCACGTTCGCGTGGTTGTGCTCCCTCGCGTTTGTGGCGGTCGTGACGTCGTGGCAGGCCGCCGCTCGTACCCCCGGCACCTTGTTCGCCGCCATGCAGCTGCCGATTCCCGCGCCATCGATCATGATCCCGACCTGCGCTTTCCCGCTGGCCACGGCGTGCGCCACCGCGGCTGCAAAGTCCGGGTAGTCCACGGCCGCCGTGCCAAAGGTCCCGACGTCGGTGACCTCGCGGCCCGCCTTGCGGAGGTGCTCCAACACACTGTCCTTCAGTGCAACACCGCCGTGGTCCGCCCCCACAACGATGGCGGCTGGCCCCGGGATGGCCGGCTGGGGGGCGGGCAGGGTCGGGGTGGGTGCAGGGCCGAGGGAGACGCCAAGGGCCGCCGCCGCGTCTCGTGCCGCCGGCGTCACGATCGCCGCGCCCGGGTCGAGCACCTTCTGGCCGGACCGGGCTGCCTGCCGAACCTCCTGTTCGGTCACCACGCGACGTCGGGATTCGGCCATGGCCGCCAACTTAGGAAGCCGCCGGGCTCCCGGCCAGATCGCGCGGGACCCGTCGGGTGTTTCACCACGACTGGCACGGATTGTGATGTTGTCACGCCCGAGTAACGGCCCTGTCTCACACTGAACGCCCCATGCCCGCGACGCTGAAGCCCTGGCTGTACGCCATGCTGCTGCTCGACCTGTGTGTGCTCATCGCCCACACGGTGCTGGGGAAGTCAGCGGACGGTACCCTCACCTTCTTCGATGTCACCCAGGACGGCGGGCTGGCCGAGGTGATGGGGTATGCCAAGCTGGCCCTCGTGATCGGAATGCTCGGGAGCCGGGCGTTTCGCCTGAAAGACTGGAGCTTCACGGTGTGGACGGCCCTGTGCACCACCTTACTGCTGGATGACATCGTCGGCATCCACGAGAAGATGGGAGTGGTCATCGCGAGGGGGCTGGGGCTGCCGCGGTTCCTGCTTCACCTCCGCGGACGCGATGTCGGGGAGATCATTTACCTCGCTGGCGTCGCTTCCGTGACGCTCCTCATCCTCGCGCTGGCCTGGCGACGGTCCGAGCGAAACGTCCGGCGGGCCAACCTCGACCTCGTCTTCGCGGCCGGGATCGTCGCCATGTGCGGGATCGGCTTTGACGCGCTGCACGAGGGGTGGCGATCCCCCATGGCCCCACGCGAGCTCCTGGCGCTGCTCGAGGACTACGGCGAACTGGTTGCACTGACCCTGCTCGTGGCCGCCGCCCACGCGACATCCGCGACCGGGTTGGCTCGGCCAGCCGCCTGGGTCCGCGTCAGGGAGCGAGTGCTCGACGCCTTCCCCGCGCCGCGCGCAGCCTAACGCCCGGCGGCCGACCGCAGGAGCGCGAGCATCCGGCGGTCGTTGGAGACGTCGTCCGCCCCCTTGGGTGTCTCGATCACCTTGGGCACCAGGGCCAGCCGTTCGTCAGCCATGATGCGGCGAAAGGCCTCCACGCCAATGGTCCCTTCGCCAATCAACTCGTGGCGATCCTTCCGTGAGCCGAGGGGCGCCTTGGAATCATTGAGGTGCAGCAGGCCGAGCCGGTCGAGTCCGATCGTGTCGTCAAACGCCAGCCAGACGTCGTTCCAGCGATCGCGGAGGTCGTAGCCGGCGGCGAACACGTGTGCCGTGTCCAGGCAGACCCCAACCCGCGCGTGGAGCTCCCGGGGGAGGGCGCCGAGCAGGAGGGCCATCTCCTCGAACGAGGAACCGATCGCGGTGCCGCTCCCCGCCGTGAGTTCCATGAGCAGGCGGACACGACCCGGCACGGCCTCCAGCGCGAGGGTGATCGCGGCCACGTTGCGCGCGATCCCGCTGGCCCGGTCA
This sequence comes from Gemmatimonadota bacterium, assembly GCA_016794835.1. Taxonomy (GTDB): domain Bacteria; phylum Gemmatimonadota; class Gemmatimonadetes; order Gemmatimonadales; family Gemmatimonadaceae; genus RBC101. The sequence continues at coordinate 2,514 of JAEUJL010000821.1, forward strand.
TCCATGAAGTTCCCGGGATGACTAACGAGTGCGTGCAGGCCAAGGGCTTCGCACCGCCGCAGTTCGCTCGTGAAGCTCACC
>JAEUJL010000851.1 GCA_016794835.1 Gemmatimonadota bacterium
CGCGTCGAGATCATCGTGCGCGACCGCAACCAGCCGAGCGTGATCCTCTCACGCACGCCGATGACCCGCTTTGCGGACTACACCATCGAGCCCGTGACGGGACGCATCCTGTTCCGCGCGCCGGTGCAGAGCCTGGACGCCAACCTGAACCCGGTCTCGATTCGGGTCACCTACGAAACCGAGGACGGTCGCAGCAAGGCCTTCTGGGTGTACGGCCTCGACGGCTCGGTGCGCGCGGGTGATCGCCTCGAGCTCGGCGCCACCGTGGCTCGCGACGAAGGGCCGACCACCGGCCACGCGCTCTACGGCGTCAACGCCACGGCGAAGCTCGGCACCAACACGACCCTCTTTGGTGAGCTTGGCTGGACGCGCCCCGAAGGCGGGTCCAGCGGCGACGCGCAGCGTGTGGAGCTGCGGCACCAGTCATCGTCGCTCGAGGGGCGGCTGTTCGCCGTCCGCTCGGATGCCGGGTATGCCAACCTCTCGTCCGTCTTCACCGGCGGGCGCACCGAGGTCGGCGGCCGCTTCTCGAAGCAGCTCGCCGCCGGCACGCGCCTGGTGGCGGAAGGGCTCCGCTCGCAATACGGAACGGACGGGGCACGGCGTGAAGGCGCGCTCCTCGCCATCGAGCGCCAGTTCTCGCAGGCCCTGCGTGGCGAGTTCGGCTATCGCTATGCTCGCACCAATGAACCGGAGACGGCCACCGGGGTGATCGTTCCCGGGACGCCCGTCGACGACCGCGACGTGAGCGCCCTGCGTGCACGACTGCAGTACACCCTGCCGCAGAACACGCGGACCTCGGTGTTCGGTGAGGTGGAGCAGGACGTTCGCGACGCCGATCGTCGGCGCCTGGCCGTCGGGGGCGAGTACATCATCGCCAACCGTGCACGACTCTATGGCCGCCACGAGATGCTCGCGGGCTTCCGGGACCAGTTCACGCCGGCGTTGGGCAAGGATCGCAACTACACGGTGTTCGGCGTCGATGCCGACTACCTGAAGAACACGCAAGTCTTCAGCGAGTACCGCGCGCGCGATGCGTTCAGCGGCCGGGATGTCGAGGCGTCGATCGGCCTGCGCAATCGCTGGGCGATCGCACCGGGCTTGTTGCTCAATACGTCGTTCGAGCGCGTGTCGCCGCTGCTCCAGGGGGTGTCGACCCAGACCAGCCAGAACGAGGCGCTTGCCGTCACGGGGGCGATCGAGTGGACCAAGCCGTCCCTCTGGAAGAGCACGGCGCGCCTGGAATACCGCGACGCCTTCACCGGCGACAACACCCTCGCGTCGTTCGGGTATGCGCGGAAGCTCTCGCGCGACTGGACGCTGCTGGGTCGCACCCTGTGGGATGACTACGACGCCGCCCAGCGCCAGACCCGCGGCTTCTCGCAGTTCGGCCTCGCCTGGCGCGAGACCGATCGCAACCACTGGAACGCCCTGGCCCGGTACGAACATCGCTTCGAGCGCCTCGGGGGACTCGGGCAGGCGCTGTCCACGCGCGACCAGGCGCACATCCTGGCCGCGATGGTCAACTACCAGCCGGTGCAGCGGTTCACCTTCTCCGGCCGCTACGCCGGGAAGATGGCGAACAACCGCGTCAACGGGATCGAGAGCGACAACACCGCGCAGCTCCTCATGGCGCGCGGGGTCCTGGACCTCAGCTCCCGGTTTGACGCCGGCCTGATCACCTCGACCCTCTTCAGCGACGGCTTTGCCGACCGCCGGTATGGCCTGGGTGGCGAGCTCGGCCTGATCCTCATGAAGAACCTCCGCGTGGCCGGCGGCTACAACCTGTTTGGCTTCACCGACAAGGACCTCAACACGATGGGCACCACGCGCAAGGGACCGTACCTCGAGCTCGGCTTCAAGTTCGACGAGAGCCTGTTCGGGATTGGCGGCGCGCCGTCCACGAGCAGCAACAAGGAGGAAGAGTAAGATGCGACGCCTGACACTCGGCGCGTTAGGCGCCCTCATGGGTGCGGCCGTGAGCGCGGGGGCGCAGGCCCCCGCCGGGCAGCGCCTGACCCCGGTCGCGCAGCGGATCACGGACGAGGCCTTCGCCCGCGACCTCGCCGTCTTTCACGCGCTGGAGCAGCGCGTGGCGCGCGCCGCGTCCGCCGCGGGCACCCGCAAGTACCTCGCGACCCGAGCCGCGGAGTACGTGGCCATGGCCCGCGATGCGTACGAGCGCAACGATCGCACCGCCTTTCCGGAGGACATGATCGTGCTCGCCGAGCGCGACCTGTCCGTGGTCGAGTCCGGCGGGGAGGTGCCGGCCAGAACGCTCGGCAGCGTCCTCTTCCCGAACAATGTGCGGGTGTTCGGCGAGGAGTTGCTGGGCAAGGCGATGACCCTGCGGCAGGAGGCCGATCGGTTGGGGGCGCCTGACGAGATCGCGCGCGCCGAGGCGACGCTGCTGCGCGCCGGACACCCGATCCTGGCCGGGCCCGCGTGTGTGAGCGATGCCGACGCGCTGCGGGATGCGGAGCAGCGCCTCCTGGCCGTCGAGCGCACGCGCGTGAACCCCGTGCCGGTGGAGCCGCCGATGGTGGTGCCGGAGCGGCCCGCCCCGGTCCCGCAACCGGACAGCGCACGCCTGCCACGCCGCGCGTGTGATGGCCCCGAGCGCCTCACGAGCGTGGCGCGCGCCGTGCATTTCGCCCTGGACAAGCATGACCTC
>JAEUJL010000524.1 GCA_016794835.1 Gemmatimonadota bacterium
CCCCGTCGTGGCCCCGGTCCCGGTGGCCTGCAGCACGACATTGTAGGTGCCCGGCGTGGTGGAAGCCCCGGCGGTGAAGGTCGCGACCGAGCTGGCGTCACTCGTGGTCGGCCCGGGGTTGAAGGTCACCGTGGCGCCCGCTGGCAGCCCGGACTGGGCGCCAAGGGTCACGTTACCGGCGAAGTTGGTGCGCGTGATCGTCAGCGCCGTGGTCGCGCTCGCCCCACCGGCCTGGATCGAAAGCGCCGCAGGTGCCGCGGCCAGGCCGATGACGCCGGCCGGCGGTGCGGTCACCGTCAGGGCGAAGGTTGCCGTCGCGGCGGTGACCCCCGTTCCCGAGGCCGTCGCCGTCAGCGTGTAGGTCCCCGTCGCGGTCGCGGCACCCACCGCAACCGCCACCGTGTGCGTGTTGCCGTTGGTCGTCACCGTGGTCGTGACCCCTGCCGGGGCACCGGTGATCGCGACCGTGGTCGCGCCAGTGAAGTTGGTCGGGGTCACCGTGGCGGTGAACGACGTGTTGCCACCCTGCGCGACACTCGCGCTGGTCGGCGACAGGGCGAGGGCGATCGACGGTCGCGCGGTCACCGTCATGCTCACGGTGGCGGTCGCCTGGTCGTTGATCCCGGCGGCCTGCCCGCGAACGGTGAAGGTGTAGGCGCCCGGCGCCACACTCGCCGCCACCGCCACGCTCAACGTCGTCGACGTCGTCCCGGTCGTGATCGCCGACGGGTTGAACGAGGCCGTGATGCCGGCCGGCACGTTCTCGGTCGACAGGTTCACCGTGCCGGTAAAGGTCCCGGTGCGCGCAATCGTCGCGGTGATCGACCCACTCGCCCCCTGCTGCACGCTCAGGGTGGTGCTCGAAAGCGACACCGTGAAACCACCAACATTCACCGGCGGGTTCGTCCCGCCATCATCCCCGCCGCCACACGCGGTGGCGATAGCGAGGAGCAACAAGGACGCGGAAGTGCGAAGGAACGTCTTCAACACGGGGATCTCCTGGGGGTGCAACAAGGGGGGTCGGAACGACCGAAGTACGGCTGGATTTGCAAGAGGCAGGCCGTGAGCCTCCGCCGACTACGAACGGGGGCACACGCATGCTCTTCTCACCGTTGCGAAAAAGTGCCGCGCGGTCGGTCGCCCGCGCATGGGGAGAATGCACTACACGGACTCATCCACCCCCGGTGCGGCCCCGGGGATGGTCGCTCGCCCCGGTCCCGCGCCTCAACCCTCGCTCGCGCCGCGACCACCATCGCGCCCCGCACCCGCTAGCTTCCCAAGCCCACGCGCATCCCCACATGTCCCGAGCATTCCTCCGCGACGACGCCGAGGGCGAAATGCCCCGCCGCAACTACGCCCTCCCCGAGCGGGATGACCCGGCGTACGACGCGGCCTGTGCGCGTGCCCTCCTGGAGGCGGCCCGCGTGAACGAGACCCAGCTGGCCGAGCGCGCGACGGGTTACTACTGGGGCGAGCCGCGACTCAAGCCGTTCGTGGCCGAGATCCTCGTGGAAGCGGAGCGCGACAAGGACGACCGGCTCGAGCAACTCGCGCGGCGGTTCCTCAAGTAGTGGCGGGAGTCCGGAGGACACGGCCCCGGCGGGGAACAGCAACGGCCATGAAGCTGGACCCCGGCTTTCGCAGGGGAACATCAGAGGCACCGGTGCGCGGTACGAGCGGCACGAGCAGTACCCGCGGCACGGGAAGAACGCGAGCTCCTCGTGCTCCTCGGGCTGCTCGTGCTACCCGTGCTTCGCTCTGGCAGTTGCGGAGTCGTGCCGCACGAGCTCCCCGTGCCTCGCTGTGGCAGTTGCGCCGTCCTTTCACCCCACGC
>JAEUJL010000019.1 GCA_016794835.1 Gemmatimonadota bacterium
GCCGGCGACCGAGTACTCGGTGATCGGGTGGAACGGGTTCTTCGTCCCGACCCGGGAGCTCCTCGTGGGCAACCTGTTCGATGGGCGCTACGGGCTGTTTGCCTTTTGCCCGCTCCTCGCCGCCGGCCTGGCGATCCACGCGACGGCGCGCGACGCGCGCTGGCAGGTGGGGCCGCCGGGCTGGGCCCTGCTGGCGTGCGCGGGGCTCTACATCTTCTCCAGCGCCAACCAGTTCGCGAACCTCCAGTGGAACACGGGGGTGCGGTACCTGGTCCCCCTGGTGCCGATCCTCTTCCTTCTGGCCATTCCGGTGCTCCAGCGCCTGCCCGGCCTGGCGCGCTGGGGGCTGCTCCTCAGCTCACTCGCCATCTCGCTCGCGGTGTCGATGACACGTGAGAGCGTCCCGGACGCCTTCGCCCTGCTCTGGCAATCGGGCCCGACCCTGCCGGTCTTCCTCGTGCTGGAGAAGATGGCGTCCGGGTATCCACAACTGCAGTTCGGAGTTTGGGGCCCGATCGGGGCACTGGGCCTGGCGACTGCGGCGCTGGGGGCCCTCTGGTGGCCGGAGCTGCGCGCCGGCCGCGATCCCGCGCGCGCGTGAGACGCACGCTGCACCTCCTGGCCGCCCTGCTGTTCGGGACCTTCCTGGTCCAGGCGGCGTTCAGCTGGGTGCTCGCCCCGGCGGCGACCTACCGGGCGCGCCCGCACGGCCAGTTGACCTTCTACGGCCACATCGGGGACCGCGTCGCCCGCGCCGCCGCGGACCACGCGCCGGACGCCTTGCTCGCGGTGACACAATCGGGCCCGCGAGCCGGGGCCGCTGCCGCTGCGGGCGGCGTCGCGCCGGATCGCGCGTGGCATATCCGGCGGGCGGAACGCGAGGTTGCTGCCGCCCTGGGCGGCGACCTGGTGGCCCCCGACTGGTTCATGGACGCCTACGCCTGGCCCCTGCTGATCGCGACGCTCCTGGCCGGGCTCGCCTTGCTCCTCCTCGCCCGGGGCCGGACCGAGCCGGACGAGGGCACCGTCGTCCTCGTCAGGCGCTGGGGGGTGGCATACATCCTCGCGATGGCCTGGGCCATGCCGGTGCTCGTGCCGGATTTCTGGCTGTCCTTTGCCTGGGGCCGCACCCTGTGGTGGGGCGGCAACCCGTATTACGACGTGCCGGCGGCGGCGGTCGCTGGCCTCCCGTTCGATGCGCCGATCCTGCGCATGACGTATGGTCCGCTGTGGGCGCTCCTCTCCTGGGGAGTCACCGCGGTCACCCACGGATCCGTCCTGTGGAGCGCGGTGTTGTTCAAGGCGATCCTGGTGGCGGCGTGGATCGGGATCCTCTGGCTGGTGTCGCAGTTGCTCGCCGATCGCCCCGCCCGACAGCGCGCGATGGCGCTGGTGACGGTGGCCTGGATGCCGCTGGGGGCCGTGCAGATCGGTGGCGACGGGCATAACGATGCGGTGATGGTGTTCTTCCTGTTGGCCTGGCTGCTCCTGCGATCCCGGGGGCATCGTCGATGGGCCACGGCGGCGCTCGCCTGCAGCGTGAGCGTGAAGTATGTCACGGCCCCCCTCTTCCTGGTGGACGCCTGGCCCGAACAGGCCTGGCCCCTGGCGTGGCGGGACCTCCTGGCGCGGGTCCGATCCTACCTCCCCAATGCCGCGATCGCCGTCGCGATCTGGCTGGTCACCTTTGCCCCGTTTGTCGACTCGGTGACGTTCTTCCGGGAGACCACGGCCGTCCGCGAGGGGTACTTCTTCCTGCCGGCCGATGGCATCAAGGCGATCGGCGCGCTCGCCGGGGTGAACCTCCGGCCCCTCGCCTACGCGGTGCAGCTCCTCTTCCCGGTGGCCACTGTCGTGACGCTCTGGCGCTTTTGTCGGACGCCGGACATGGCCGCCAGCCGGGTGGCCGTCGCCGGGATCATGTTGTCGGTGCTGTTCATCGCCGCCGCCCACGTGTGGCCGTGGTACGTGCTCTGGTTGCTGCTGCCGGCGATCCTCCTGCCCTCACGCCACCTGCTGCGACGCTGGGCCACGGGGGTCTGGCTCACCGCCCCATTCCCCCTCATGGTGTGGACCGCGTGGCCGGACGCCGGGGAGTTCCAGCGATTCGAGCTCCCGTCCCTCGTGGCCTACACGGCGGCGCTGGCGTGGATGCTCCTCGGCTGGCGAGCGGTCGAGCCGCGCCGGAGCGCCTAACGCCCGTAGATCGTGATGACGCCGCCCGCGGGCATGGTGATCGTCACGTCGGCCCCGGCCGCGGCCACCACGTCGGCCAGGTTCACGTTGTACTGCGTCCCCGAGGTGCCGTAGTTCACCCCGTAGGTCCCGGCGGCGAGGCCGCGGATGGCAAAGGTCGCCGGCCCCGTGGTCTTCACCACGACGACCAGCCGGCCGTCGGCATTGCGGAAGGCCAGCGGCCGCATGGCGGCCGCGTTGGCCGAGACCGCCTCGATCCGC
>JAEUJL010000034.1 GCA_016794835.1 Gemmatimonadota bacterium
CATCGGGGTCTCGCGCGACGCGCAGGGCCGCATGGCGCTGCGCATGGCGCTCGGCACCCGGGAGCAGCACATCCGTCGCGAGAAGGCCACGAGCAACATCTGCACGGCGCAGGTGCTGCTGGCGGTGATTGCCGGCATGTACGCCGCCTGGCACGGGCCCCGGGGGTTGACCCGGATTGCGAAGCGTGTGCACCGGTTGGCGTCGCTGCTCGCCGCGGGGGCCACGCGGGCGGGGCACAGCGTGCCGCATGAGTTCTTCGACACGGTCCGCATCGACCTGAAGGGCCAGACCGCCCAGGCGGTGTCGGACGCCGCGCTCGCGAAGGGGATGAACATCCGCGTGCTCGGCGCCGCGTCGGTGAGCATGGCGCTCGACGAGACCACGACCGAGGCGGATGTCGCGGACCTGCTGTCCGTCCTTGGTGGTTCGGCGGACGGGCTGGCCGTGGACGATCGCTATGACGAGCGCTTCGCCCGGACGAGTGCCTTCCTCACGCATCCGGTCTTCTCGCGCTACCATGCCGAGCACGAGATGCTGCGCTACATCCGCAAGCTGGAGTCGCGCGACCTCTCGCTCTGCCACTCGATGATCGCGCTCGGCTCCTGCACGATGAAGCTGAATGCGACCGCCGAGATGTTCCCGGTGACCTGGGCCTCGCATGGCCGCATGCATCCGTTTGCCCCGGCCGCACAGATGGGCGGCTACGCCGAGATGTTCCGGACGCTCGAGGCGGACCTCGCGGAGATCACCGGGTTCGCGGCGGTGTCCTTGCAGCCGAACGCGGGATCGCAGGGCGAATACGCCGGCCTGCTGGTGATCCGGAAGTACCATGAAATGCGCGGCGACGCCCATCGCGATGTCTGCCTGATCCCGGCCTCGGCGCACGGGACGAACCCGGCGAGCGCGGCGATGGCGAGCATGAAGGTGGTCGTGGTGAAGAGCACGGCCAACGGGGAGATTGACCTGGACGACCTGAAGGCGCGGGCGGCCGAACACTCGAAGAACCTGGCCGCGTTGATGGTGACCTACCCGTCGACGCACGGGGTGTTTGAGGAGGGGATCCGCACGGTTTGCGAGATCGTGCATTCGCATGGCGGGCAGGTCTACATGGACGGGGCGAACATGAACGCCATGGTGGGCGTGGCCCGTCCCGGGGACATCGGGGCCGATGTCTGCCACCTGAACCTGCACAAGACCTTCTGCATTCCGCACGGTGGCGGCGGCCCGGGGATGGGGCCGATCGGCGTCGCGGCGCACCTCGCGCCGCACCTGCCGGGCCACCCGGTGGTGGCGCAGGAGGGTCGTTCGACGTTAGGCGCGGTCTCCGCCGCGCCGTGGGGCTCGGCGTCGATCCTGCCGATCTCGTGGGTCTACATCAAGATGATGGGCGGGGAGGGACTCGCCCTGGCGACCAAGCTGGCGATCCTGAATGCGAACTACGTCGCGCATCGGCTGAAGGACGCGTTCCCGACGCTGTACACCGGGCGCAATGGCCGCGTCGCCCATGAGTGCATCGTGGATCCGCGCCCGCTCAAGGCGGCCACGGGGGTCGAGGTCGAGGACATCGCGAAGCGGCTCATGGACTACGGCTTCCACGCCCCGACGGTCTCGTTCCCGGTCGCGGGGACGCTGATGATCGAGCCGACGGAGTCCGAGTCAAAGGCCGAGCTGGACCGGTTCTGCGATGCGCTGATCGCGATTCGCGCCGAGATGGACGAGATCGCGGCCGGTGTGCTCGACAAGCAGGACAATCCGCTCAAGCACGCGCCGCACACGCAGGAGGTGGTCATCTCCGATGCGTGGAATCGTGGCTATTCGCGCGAACGGGCGGCGTTCCCGGCCCCGTGGACCCGCGACCGGAAGTTCTGGCCCGCGGTCTCACGCGTGGACAACGCCTACGGCGACCGGAACGTGGTGTGCTCGTGCCCGCCCATCGAGGCCTACACGTAATGTCGTAGCCGTGGCCGGGGGCGGGGTGAGGCAACTGAGAACGGCCACAGCGAAGCACGGGCAGTACGAGCGGCACGAGGGGCTCGGGTCCCAACGGTAGGGGAATAGCACGCTCATCCTCGCGTGCTTCCCGTGCCGCCCGGGCTGCTCGTGCCGCTCGTGCTTCGCTGTAGCGGTTTGCGTTATCCCCCGATGGTCGCCTGGTACGCTGCCGCGTCCATCAGCCCTTCGGTGCCACCGGTGACCTTCATCTTGATCATCCAGCCGGCGCCGTAGGGATCGCGGTTGACGGAGGACGGATCGCCGTCCAGCGCGCTGTTGATCTCGACGACCTCGCCGGAGACCGGGGAGAAGAGCTCCGACACTGCCTTCACGGCCTCGATGGTGCCGAAGGTGTCGTGTGCGTTGAAGGTGGCGCCCACCTTGGGCAGCTCGACGAAGACGATGTCACCCAGCTGGTCCTGGGCGTAGTCGGTGATGCCGACGTAGAAGACGTCGGCGACATCGGTCGCCTTGAGGTACTCGTGATCGGCGGTGTACTTGAGGTCGTTCGGGATGTTGGCCACGGGATCGGTCGGGAGGATGGTCGCGCGAGTAGTCTAGGGGCGCGCGGACCGACACGAAAGAGGACCGCGGACGGTCGCGGCCCGGTCGTGCGAGGGCGCCGTGTCAGCCGGCGAGGCGGCAGAGGGTGGGCCAGAGGGCGATGACCTGCGCGCGCAGGGCGTCGAGCGACCCGTTGTTCTCGATGATCCACGAGGCCCGGCGCCGCTTTCCCTCGTTGGGGAGTTGTGCGGCCATCATCGCCTCGGCCTCCGCCTCGGACAATCCCCGGGTCGCGACGAGCCGCGCCCGCCGGACCGCGTCATTGGCGTCGACAAAGACGACCCCGTCGAACTGGTGCTCCATGTGCTTCTCGAAGAGGAGCGGGATGTCGCACACGATCACGGGCGCCCCGGCGGCCTGTGCCCGGGCGACCGCCGCCCCACGGAGGGCCTCGACGTCCGGATGGACGATGGCCTCCAGGGCGCGCCGCTCGGCGGGATCGGCGAAGACGATGCGTCGGAGGGCGGCGCGGTCCAGGGTCTCGTCGGCGGCGATCACCGCGGGTCCCCACCGGGCCCTGATGGCCGCCAGCGCCGTGGTGCCCGGGGCCACCGCGTCACGTGCGAGCTGGTCCGCGTCCACAATAGTGGCGCCCAACTCCCGAAGCAGGGCGCTGACCGTCGATTTCCCGCTCGCGATACTGCCGGTCAACCCGATGACGGGGGCGCGGTGCGCGTGGGAGGCAGGTTCCGGGGACACGAGGTCGGATGTGGTGCGGTGCGCCCGACGTGGGCTCGCGCCTCAATCAAGCCCGGCGATGGCCTTCGCGGAACCGGGACCGGCTACGCCGCGTCGCTCTCGGCGTCGTTCTCTTCGCGCGAGTCGTCCGCCTGCATGCGCGTGAGCACCCATGCCGCACCGCCGTTCTTGCGAATCTCGGACGGGGTGGCGCAGAGGTAGCGCTGGCAGGTGTTGCGAAACGAGCTCCCCGACGGAAAGTGCAGCGCCAGGGCGATGTTGTCCGCGGAGCGCTCGGCGTCCTCGAGGAGGTGGGCCGCGACGAGGAGGCGGGCCCAGGTGATCAGCCGCTGCGGCGACGGGAGCCCACCCTGTTCCAGGTGCTTGGCCAGGACCCGTCGACTGAGCGAGAGGCGCCGGGCGAGGTCGTCCGGGGTGAGATGTTCGTGGGCACGCGTCACGGCCAGCAGGAGGGCATCGCGCGCCGTCGGGCGCAGTCCCTCGAGCATGGTGCGGAGCACGCCGGCCACGCCGCGCGCTTCGGCGCGCTCGATCGTGGCGGCGATGTTCACGGCATCATCGTCCACGTTCCCGACGATCAGCGCGTCCACGCCGGACCGGCCGGCGTCGAACAAGTCGCGTCCACGCTCTGCGGAAATGTCCACGTAGGCCACCGTCGCCATGCGCGGGAAGCGGCGCTTGAGCTGGCGCACCGGGTCGAGGTTCATCTTCCCCTCGTGAAAGAGGTCGACGATGGCCACATGGACCGGTCGCGTCTCGCACAGGCGGAGCACCTCGTCCCAGGACGCACACGGCTCCACGGCGTGCCGTCCGCGGATCGCGGAACGCAGCCGGAAGAGTCGGGCAGGGTTGGGGATAAGGGCGGCGATGAGGCCCATGCGACCGTGGAGTTGTCGGGTGACCCACGGACGGGCGAAAACCGGCGGAGGTCACCAGCCGAGCGGGGCCATGACGCGGAACGGCCGGGGCCCGCGGCGTAACGGCAGCCCGGTTTCCGGGGCGTAACCTGCGACATGACCGGGCGTCAGTAGTCGGACGCGGGAGCACCGCTCGGGCATTTCGTCCGAGGGGTGCCAGCTGGCACGGTCTCCGCAAAGAGAGAAGGCATGCAGATCACACGACGACACCAACTGGA
>JAEUJL010000070.1 GCA_016794835.1 Gemmatimonadota bacterium
CGGGTGCTCCTGGTCGAGGTGGGGGACCCGGCGGCCATGGACCCGGACACCCGGGCGCGCGTCCGCGCGGTGGTCGAGCTGCTGCGCCGTCGACCGGTGCGCGGGATCATCGACGTCGTCCCGGCCTACAACACGATAGCATTGCATGCCACGGTCCCGCTCGGCGACGAGGTCGTCGGCGAGGTCCGGCAGCGGTTGGCGGAACTGGTGGGTGCGGCCCCGACGCCGGGGCGCCTCGTCGACGTGCCGGTGCGGTATGGTGGCGTCGACGGCCCGGACCTGGAGGAGGTGGCCGCCCATGCGGGGCTGTCCCCCTCGGACGTGATCACCCTCCATGCCGGCGCCGTGTACGAGGTCGCCATGGTCGGGTTCAGCCCCGGCTTTCCGTATTTGGCGGGGCTGCCCGAACGCCTGGCGATACCGCGGCGGACCTCGCCCCGCACCCACGTGCCGGCGGGCTCGGTGGCCATTGGCGGACGCCAGACGGGGATCTATCCCCTCGCGTCTCCCGGTGGGTGGCGCCTCATCGGCCGCACGCGACTGTCGCTGTTCAACCCCGCGCAGGACCCGCCGACCCTGCTCGCCCTCGGGGACCGCGTGCGCTTCGTTCCGGAGGGGTGAGGTGACCCTGCGCGTCGAGCGGGCCGGCCTCCTGACCACCGTCCAGGACCTCGGACGATGGGGATACCAACACCATGGGGTTTCCACCGGTGGGGCGATGGATCCCACCGCATTGCGGGTCGCCAATCTCCTGGTGGGCAATCCTGAGGGGGCCGCCGGGCTCGAGGTCACGTTGACCGGACCCACACTCGTGGCCGTGTCGCCGGTCCTGGTGGCGGTCACCGGAGCGGACCTCGGCGCGCACGTGAATGGCGTCCCGATCCCGGGCTGGCGCGCCGTGCAGCTCGCCGCGGGGGATGCCCTGTCGTTCGACGGTGGGCAATCCGGCGCGAGGGCCTACATCGCGATAGCTGGTGGCATCGAGGTGCCGGCGATCATGGGGAGCCGGGCCACGGACCTCATGGCGCGGATCGGGGGGCTGTCGGGCCGGGCCTTGCAGCGCGGTGACGTGCTCCCGATCGGGGTGATCACCGCGGCGGGTGCCCGCACGACGGCTCGACTGTCGGGCGCCGGGCGACGCGTCGCGTGGTGGGGGGCCTCGCCGAGCGTGCCGCGTGCCGCGCTACGGGATCCCATCATCCGCATGGTGCGTGGGCCGGAGCATGACTGGTTTCCCGCGGACGCGTGTCGTGCCTTGCGAGAGACACGTTGGCGCGTCACCGATCGATCGAACCGGATGGGACTGCGACTGGGCGGCGGGGTGGTCCATCTCGCGGAGCCGCGGGAGCTCGTGTCATCGCCCGTGACCGCAGGCACGATCCAGGTGCCACCGGGCGGTGAACCCATCATCCTCATGGCCGATCGCCAGACGGTTGGAGGATACCCACGAATCGCGCAGGTGGTGGAGGTCGACCTGTCGCTGCTCGCGCAGCTGGCACCCGGGGCAAGTTTCCAGCTGGTGGAAGTCTCACTCGCGCATGCGGAAGCACTCTGGCTGGCCCGGGAGCGGACCATGCATGATCTTGTGACAGGACTCGCCATCCATCACTTGTGAGGGCGGCATGCGACACGTCGATCTGAATTGCGACATGGGAGAGTCGTTTGGGGCGTGGCGACTCGGCGACGACGACGCCATCCTGCCGCATGTCTCGTCGGCCAACATCGCCTGTGGCTTTCACGCGGGTGACCCGACCGTCATGCGGCGCACGGTGGAGGCCGCGGTGGCGCTCGGGGTGGCGATCGGGGCGCATCCCGGGTTGCCTGACCTCGCGGGCTTCGGGCGTCGGGTGATGGAGGTGACGCCCGAGGAGGCCTATGACCTGGTCGTGTACCAGGTGGGGGCGCTCGCGGGGATCGCGCACGCCTGCGGCGCGCACGTCGCCCACGTGAAGGTGCATGGCGCGCTGTACAACATGGCCGCGCGTCGTGCGCCCCTGGCGGCGGCGATCGCGCGGGCGGTCCATGACGTGGACCCCAAGCTGTTCTTCTTTGGTCTTTCCGGCAGCGTCATGATCACCGAGGCAGAACGCCTCGGGCTCACGGCGGTGCACGAGGTGTTTGCCGACCGTGGGTACGAACCCGACGGCTCGCTGACCCCGCGACACCTCCCCGACGCGATGATTACCAACGCGGAGGTCGCGGCCGCGCGCGTGGTGCGCATGGTGCAGTCCGGGGAGGTGGTGGCGCGCGATGGGAGCGTCATCCCCTTGCGGGCCGACACGGTCTGCGTGCACGGTGACGGTCCCGAGGCCCTGGCGGTAGCCTCCAGGTTGGCGCAGCAGCTCCGGGCCGCTGGCATCGTCGTGCGTGCGCCCGGGGGAATCCCGCGCGCGGGCCACAGGGGACAAACGCCCTGATGCCTGACGACGGACAAGGTACCAGCGTTGGGGGCGGGGGACCGCGCGTCATGGAAGGCGTCCCCGACACGCACGCGAACACGGGAAGGTCCGCTCGCGCGATCGCCACCAACCTCGGGCTCGCCGCCGTCTATGCCGGGGTCGGGATCCTGACGTTGCTCCTCGGTGAGACGGGGGGCGTCGAGCTCCGACGCGTCATCTGGAGTTCGAGCGGCCTGGCCGCCCTGGCCGGCCTCATCGCGCCGTTCCCGGTGTGGTGGGGCGCTGCACTTGGCGGGGCGATTGCCACGGCCGTGACGGGCGGGGGGATCGTGATGGTGCTGGGGACCGGGGTGGCCAACGGGATGGAGGTGTTCCTCCTGGTCCACCTGCTCGGGCGGGCCGGCTTCGACCGGCGCCTGTGGCGCGTGCGGGACGTGCTGCTGCTGATCGCGCTTGGCTCGGGACTGGCGGCCGGGGTCGCGGCGGCGATCAGCGTTGCATCGTTAGGCAGCGTGGGCGGCATCCCACCCGGCGGCGGGGTGCGGTTGTTCGGCCTCTGGTGGCTGACCCATGCGATGGGGATCCTCGCGATCACCCCGGTGGGCCTCACCATGGGTCGGCGAGACCCCACGGCACCCGGCTCCGCCTGGGAAGCGCTACTGGTCCTGGCGTGCGTTGCGGCGACCGCCATCGTTCCCTTCCATCTGGGGAGGGGCGACAGCGCGATCACGCACCTGGTCTTCCTGCCGCTGCCTTTCCTCCAGTGGGCGGCGCTGCGGCTCGGCGGGTTTGGCGCGGCGCTGTCCGGCGCCCTCGTGGCCGCCGTGGCGATGGCGGCGGCCGTCGTGAGCGCTGGCCCGCTCGCCATGCCAGCGCCCACCACCACCCTGTTCCTGACGTGGCTGTACGCCAATGTCGCGATCGTCCCCACCCTCATTACCGCGGCGTTGGTGGGCAGCGGGCGCCGGGCCGAAGCAGACCGCCGGGCGATGCAGCAGCGCCTCATGCAGAGCGAGAAGATGGAGAGCCTGGGGTTGCTCGCGGGAGGGATCGCCCACGACTTCAACAACCTCCTCACGGCGATCCGGGCGCGGGCCGAGTTGATCGAGGAGGTGCCCGCGCTCAGCGAGGAAACGCGCGAGGACGCCCTCGGCATCGTGCGGACCGCCGACGAGGCCGCGGCCCTGTGTCGCCAGATGCTGACCTATGCGGGGCGCGGCCTGATGGCCCCGGCCACCATCGACTTGTCGGACTCTGCGCGAGAAATGCAGGAGCTGCTCCGCGCCACCACGCAGCGACGCGTCACCGTCGTGCTGGAGCTCGCGCCGGAACCGCTCTGGATTTCCGCCGATCCCAGCCAGGTGCGCCAGGTGGTGCTGAACCTGGTGATGAACGCGTCCGAAGCGGTCGACGCATCGCGTCGCGTGGGCCGCGTCTTCCTGCGCACGCGGCGGGCGGTCCTGGGCGTGGACTGGCTGGCACGCTCGCGCACGGGGACGGTGGTGCCCCCGGGGATGTACGC
>JAEUJL010000101.1 GCA_016794835.1 Gemmatimonadota bacterium
ACTGCGCCAGCAGGAGTTCGAGGGGTACCGTCGCGAGCACCTCCCCGTTGCTGACCTCGGGCGTGGCCCGTCGGGCAAGTGCGACGAGACGATCGGGCGCTTCTGCTACTGGTACGACGAGTCGTCTGCCGACGTGCCGGCGGAGCCGGCGGACATCACGCGCGAACGCACCCGCTTCATCGCGGCGCTCGACTCGGGATTTCGCGCCTTCCCGGGCGATCGCTGGACCTCGGGGACGCTCGTTCGGTACCTCGTGGAAGCGGGCCGTACGGCAGAAGCGGTGGAAGTCGCGACGAAGTGCGACGTGCGGGGGTGGTGGTGCCCCGCCGTGCGTGGGTTCGCGCTCCACGCGCACCAGCGCTACGCGGCCTCCGATTCGGCATGGACGCAGGCCCTCCGCGCCATGGACCCGCGTGAAGCCTGCGAGTTTCGCGACCTCAAGCTGATCCTCGACGATGGGCTGCTGCGGTCGTACCGGAACGCCTCCTGTGAGGAGCGCGAGCGGCAGGAGCGGCGCATCTGGTGGCTGGCGCGGCCGACCTTGTCGACCAGCGGCAACGACGCACGCACCGAGTACCTCTCGCGCCGGTTGTACCAGAAGTTCCTGGAAGACGCGCCGTCGATTCACTCCATGGGGTTCGACAGCGACGAGCGCGAGATGATGCTCCGCTATGGCTGGTCCCGTGCCTGGTCCCGCTCCAAGGGCTTCATGCCGGGGACCCGCACCCCCGTGATCACGGGGTACGAGCCCACGCCGGCCCCGCCGATGCTGCCCATGGCGGAGACGATCACCAACCCCGCGTTGAGCGACTCCATCGGGTGGCGCGGCAAGGGACTGCCCGGTGTCCGCGCCCGCTACTCCCCCGATCACGCGCGCCTCCTGCGCAACCTGAAGCACCAGTCCGCCATCTTCCGCCGCGGCGACTCGGCGCTGGTCGTGATGGCCTACGATGTGACCGACGACAAGACCCTCGCCCCGCTTGCCGGCACGGACAAACTTTCGGCAGCGTTGGCCCTAACCCGCGGCGAGGAGGGGGATGCCAGCGTGGTCCGGCTTCCCAACTCCCCGGCGCGCGGGACCCTGACCGCCATGTCCCCCTGGGCGCCGATGCTGATGAGCGCCGAGGTGGTGGGCGCGGGGACCAGCACGTTGTCGCGTGCGCGGTACGGGATGCGCGCGAGCGAGTTCCCCACCTCACGCGTCGCGATCTCCGACCTGCTCCTGTTCGATCCGTACGAGGGGATGCCGCGCCGGCTGGAGGATGTCTTGCCACACGTGAGCGCATCGCAGGTGGTCGCCGAGGGTGCGAAGGTCGGGATCTACTGGGAGACGTACAACACCGACCCGACCGGCGAGGGGATCCAGGTGGGCATCACGGTGACCCCCGAGGAGAAGGATGGGAGCTGGCTGCGCCGGGGACTCACGGCGCTCAAGCTCGCGCGCGAGTCGCAGCCGGTGTCGGTGGGGATCACCGACCAGTCCGCACGCGGCCGCGGCTTCACGCCGCGGGCGGTGGTGGTGGACCTCGCGACACTCAAGCCGGGGCGCTACCTGATGCAGCTCGAGGTGACGGCCACGGGGACGGCGCCGGTGCGCGCGGAGCGGGTGATCACGATCCGCGCACCGCGTTAGGCACTGCAACGACACCGGACCCCGGATCTGCGGTCGCTGCGCTCCCTGGTCCGGGGAACTTCCGCCGCAGACACCGCGTGAAGCCGCCGCTCAGGCGCGCGCCAGCTCCCGGATGGCCCCGATGAAGGTGTCCAGCTCTGCTGTTGTCGTGTAGATGTGCGGGGTGACCCGCACCCCCTTCACCGCCACGTTGTTGATCGCCACCGTGTACACCTGGAAGCGGTCGAACAGGACCGTGGCCAGCGCCTCCGGGGTCATCCCCGTGATCCCGACGTTGGCGATCCCGGCTGCCCGATGTCCCGTTGGTGTGTTGAGGTACACCTTGGGGATGTCGCGCACGCGACTGGTCCAGTACTCCTGCAGGTAGCGCAGCCGCGCCTCCTTGCGCTGCACCCCGACCATGGTGTGGAAGCGGATCGCATCCGAGATCGCCATGATCGTCCAGGTCGGCAGCGTGCCGATGCGCTCCAGCTTGGCGATGTCGTCATCGGCATGGCTCGCGTCACCCATCAGCGGCCAGACACTCGCAATCTTGTCCTTCTTGATGTGCAGCAGCCCGGCCCCCAGCGGCGTGCACAACCACTTGTGCAGGGACGCCCCGTAGTAGTCGCTGCCCAGCTGCGGGATGGTGAAGTCCAGGTGGGCCAGCGCGTGCGCCCCGTCCACGATCACGCTCACCCCGCGCGCGTGCGCCATGTCCGCGATCTTCCGCACCGGGAGGATCTGGCCGGAGATGTTGATCATGTGCGAGAGGTGCAGGAGCTTCGTGCGCGGCGTGATGGCCGCGGCGTAGGCGTCCACGACCTCGTCATCGCTCTTCGGGTGCAACGGCACCGAGATCTCGACGTTCTTGAGCCCGCGTCGCCGTCCCTGTTGCCGGTATTGCTCCAGCATCGACCCGTAGTCCTGGTTGCACATCACCGCTTCGTCGCCGGGCGCCGTCTCGATCCCGTGGATCACGGTCGCCATCGACTCGGTGGTGTTCCGCGTGATCACGATCTCGTCGGCGGGTACCCCGGCCACGGCGCCCAGCTCGGCCTTCACCCGGGCATGGTCCGCGGCCCGTCGACGGCGCATGTAGAACGAGAGGCCGTCATTGACGTCCTTCTCGTGCCGCTGGAAGGCGTCCCAGGTCATCCGGGGCTGCGGCGACGAATACCCGTTTTCCAGGTTGATGTACGGGTGCACCGGGAAGGCCTCCCGGATTTCGTCCCAGAACTCCTCCTCGGTCGCCGCCGCGGAGGGTGCGAGCCCCCGCCAGGGCTCCAGCCGCCGCTCCATGGCGTCCAGCAGGCGGGGCGAGAGCAGGGGGGCGACGCCGGCCGCAGCCGCGGCACCAAGGAACGAGCGACGATTGGTCATCGTGGTACCGGACAGGGAGACCACAAACCTCGGCCATCCCCCTGCCGGGGTCAACGTGGACCGAACAACCCCCTTCCGGCCCCCCCGGACCACCGCGACCTTTCCTCCCCCGATGCGCAAGCTGATCGTGGCGCTGGTGGTGCTCTCGGTTGTGCACCTCGCGCTCCTCTTCATAGAACCGGCCGGAGCCACCCGGATCGCCACAGGCGACGGGGTGGATGTCGGTATTGTGTTCGACGTCGGCGGGCGCGGGGACAAGTCGTTCAACGACGGCGCCTTCCTCGGCGCCGAGCGCGCGATGAAGGAACTGGGCGCGCGCGTGCGGTTCATCGAGCCGGGGGAAGGCTCGGATCGCGAGGCGGGGCTTCGCCTCCTGGCCGCCGAGGGGATGGACCTGGTCATCGGTGTCGGCTTCATCTTTTCCGACGACCTCACGCTCCTGGCCAAGGAGTATCCCGGGGTGAAGTTCGCCGGGGTCGACTACGCCGTCGCGATGGATGCGAACGGCAAGCCGGTGCCACCGCCGGACAACCTCGCGGCACTCAAGTTCCGTGAGGAAGAAGGTTCGTTCCTCGTCGGCGCGCTGGCCGCCCTCGTCGGCAACTCGAAGAAGCTGGGCTTCGTGGGCGGGATGGACTTCCCGCTGATCCACAAGTTCGAGATGGGGTACCGCGCCGGGGTCCAGGCCGTCTGCCCGGATTGCACGGTGATCGCCCAGTACGCCGGCGTCACCCCGGACGCGTTCAAGAACCCCGGCCGTGGCCAGGAGCTCGGGCTGTCGCAGTACCAGCAGGGGGTGAACGTGATCTTCCACGCCTCCGGCTCCACGGGGCTGGGGGTCTTCGAGGCGGCCCGTCGGCTCGGCAAGCTCGCGATCGGGGTCGACGCCGACCAATACGCCGAGGCGCCCGGCTTCATCCTCACGTCGATGGTCAAGGGAGTGGACGAGGCCGTGTTCGGGGCGATCCGCCAGGTGCAGGACGGCACCTTCCGCGGCGGCATTTTCGAGTTGGGGCTGAAAGAGCGCGGCGTCAACTACATCGACGACGCCAACAATGCGTCCCTCATCACGGGCGCGGCCCGCGAACGCGTCGAGGCCCTGCGGGCGGAGATCATCGCCGGGCGCATCACCGTGCCGAGCACGAAATGAGCATCGCCCTGCGCGCCACCGGCGTCCGGAAGGTGTTCGGCGACTGCGTCGCGAACCGCAATGCCTCGCTGGAAGTCGCCGCGGGCGAGATCCATGCGGTGGTGGGCGAGAACGGCGCGGGCAAGTCGACCCTCATGCGCATGATCGCCGGGATGTACGCGCCCGACGCGGGGCGCCTGGAGGTCAACGGTCGCGACGTCACGGGATGGTCGACCCGCGAGGCGATTGCCGCGGGGGTCGGGATGGTGCACCAGCACTTCATGCTGATTCCCACGCTCACGGTCGCCGAGAACCTCGTCCTCGGCCAGGAACCACGCGCCGGGATGCAGTTCGATCGCGCCGGTGCGGAAGCCGCGGTGCGTGCGTTATGCGATCGGACCGGGTTGGTCGTCGACCCGGCGCGGCGCGTGGCCGACCTGACGGTAGGCGAGCTGCAGCGAGTCGAGATCCTCAAGGTCCTGTTCCGCGGCGCGAAGATCCTGATCCTCGATGAACCCACGGCCGTGCTGTCCCCGCCGGAGGTGACGGAGTTGTGGAAGGTGCTCCGTTCCCTCGTGAAGAGCGGCGGCACGGTCGTCCTGATCACCCACAAGCTGGACGAGGTGATCGAGGTCTCGCAGCGAATCACGGTGATGCGCGCGGGCGAGACGGTCGGGCACATGGAGACGGCGGGCGCCACGCCGGCGGCGATTGCGCGGATGATGGTGGGGCGTGAAGTGAAGCTGGTGGGGGACGAGAGGACGGCAGGGCGCATGGCGCAGGCCGCAGGGACTGCCGAGCACACGGCGCTCAGCGTTCGCTCGCTCACGGTGGCCTCGAGCCGGCGACCTAACGAGGTGGACCAGCTGTCGTTTGACGTGCGGGCCGGAGAGATCCTTGGCATCGCCGGGGTCGAGGGCAACGGGCAGACCGAACTGATCGAGGCGATCGCCGGCCTGCGTCCCGTGGCGTCAGGCAGCGTGCGCCTGGGCGACACCGACATCACGGCGTGGACCGTGCGCCAGCGCGCCGATGCGGGGTTGTCGCACATCCCCGAGGACCGCCATCGCCGCGGGCTGGTGCTCGAGTACTCGATTGCGGACGACCTCATCCTCGGGCTCCAGCATCGCTTCAGCCGCGGCCTGGCCCTGGTGCGCGACCGGATCGGTCGCAATGCCGAGGAGCGGATCGCGCAGTTCGACGTGCGCCCGGCAACGGCGGCGACGCCTGCCCGAGCGTTGTCCGGTGGCAACCAGCAGAAGGTCGTGATCGCGCGCGAGCTGCGCGGCCGCGAGTTCTCCGTGCTGCTGGCCGTGCAGCCAACACGTGGCGTGGATGTGGGGGCGATCGAGTTCATTCATGCCCAGCTCCGCGCCGCGCGCGATGCCGGCAAGGCGATCCTCCTCGTGTCGGCGGACCTCGTTGAGGTGCTGGCCCTGGCAGATCGCGTCGGCGTGATGTACGGCGGCAAGCTGGTGGTCACCCTGCCGCGCGCCGAGGCGAGTGCCCAGGTGCTGGGGCCATGGATGACCGGGGCGATGACGGGAGGTGCGCATGTCGCATCCTGAAGTGAGCGCCCCGGCGCGCGATCCGTGGGTCCAGCGGCTGATGGAGCCGCTGCTCCCGCCGCTGACGGCGCTGCTCATCGCGGCGGTCGTGGGCGACCTGCTCATCCTGTCGTTCGGCCAGTCGCCCCGTGAGGTGTACCGGCTCCTGGTGGATGGCACGTGGGGGAACGCGTACGGCTTTGGCCAGGTGTTGTACAAGGCCACGACGCTCGCCTGCACCGGGCTTGCCGTCGCGTTAGGCATCCGCGCCGGGATGTTCAACATCGGGGCGGAGGGGCAGCTCGCGCTGGGCGGCTTTGCGGCGGCGCTGGTGGGGCTGGGCCTGCCCGCGGGCACGCCGGCGGTGCTGGCGATCCCGCTCTGCGTGCTGGCGGCCGGCGCGGGCGGGTCGTTGGCGGCCACCGTCCCGGGAGCGCTCAAGGCCCGGTATGGGGCCAGCGAAGTGATCGTGACGATCATGATGAACTTCATCGTCGCGGCGTTGCTCAACTGGCTGGTGGCGACGAAGGTGAACGTGGCCGAGTCACTGCACACGCCGGAGATCCACGCGGGGGCGGTGCCACGCCTGGCCGAGGTGTTCCCGGCCTTCCACGGGTCGGCGGCCAACTTCACGATTCTCGTGGCGATCGGCCTGGCCGTACTGGTGTGGTGGTTCCTCTTCCGCACCCGGGCCGGGTATGAGCTGCGGGCCGTCGGGCTCCAGCCGGATGCGGCCGAATACGGTGGCGTCAATGTGGGCCGCACCTGGTGGCGCACCCTGTTGCTCTCCGGGGCATTGGCCGGACTCGGCGGGATCAACTACGTGCTGGGCTACAAGCAGTATTACGAGGAGGGCTTCGCGGCGGGCGCCGGCTACCTGGGGATTGCGGTCGCGCTCGTGGGCCGCAATCACCCGGCCGGTGTCCTCGTGGCGTCGCTGCTCTTCGCCACCTTGTCCCAGGGGGCGCTGGCGGTGAATGCGCTCGTGCCCAAGCAGATGCTCGATGTGCTCACGGCGGTGGTGATCATCGCGGTGGCGACCGCGGTGCCCGAGGTCCAGCGGCTGCTGCGGTCGCTCCGGGGGCGACAGGCATGAGCATTCTCGCCTTCCTCATCCAGACCCTGCGGATCGCGACGCCCTACCTGTTTGCGGCGTCCGGGGGCGTCCTGTCCGAGCGCGCCGGCGTCATTGCCCTCACCCTCGAGGGGTGGATGCTGACCGGGGCATTCTGCGCGGCGTTAGGCAGCTTCTACAGCGGCTCCCCGTGGCTGGGCGTGCTCGCCGGCGTCGGGGGCGGGGTGCTCGCCGCCGCGCTCCATGCGCTCGCGACGATCCGCTATCGCGCGGACCAGGTCGTGCTGGGGATCGCGATCAACCTGATGTCGGTGGGGATCACGCGGTTCTTCCTCCGGCTGGCGTTCGACTCCTCGTCGAACTCACCGCGGGTGCCGGGCTTCGACTGGGCCGGCGCGACCGAGGGGAACACGACCGCGGGACTGGGCAGCCTGCTGGCGTCGTTCTCCAACCCGCTGGTCCTCGTCGCGCTCCTCTCGCTTCCCACGGTCTGGTGGATCCTGTACCGCACCCCGTACGGGCTGCGGCTTCGCGCCGTTGGGGAGAAGCCCGAGGCCGCGGCATCGGTCGGCGTGTCGGTCGCGCGGGTGCGATGGCTCGCCGTGCTTGGGGCCGGCGCCTTTGCCGGCATGGGCGGTGCCTACCTCGCGCTGGAGCAGCACCAGTTCACGGACAGCATGACGGCGGGGCGTGGCTTCATCGCACTGGCCGCGGTGATCTTCGGGCAATGGGAGCCGAAGCGGGTGGCCCTCGCCTGCCTGCTCTTCGCGGCCGCCGAGACGTTCCAGATCCGGCTGCAGGGGCTGCAGCTGTTGCCATCCCAGTTCGTGGAGATGATTCCCTACGTGCTCACGATCATTGCCGTGGCCGGCATCGTGGGGCGATCGCGCCAGCCCGCCGCCCTCGGCCGGGTGACCGAGTGATCGACCTGTATCCAACGATGGGCGGCCGGTCCGCGGCCGGGGTGGCTGCGTGCAGCTGACCCCCGCGACGCACTCCCCATGGCTCCTCGCGCTCGCGGGGCTCGTGGGTGCCGGCCTGCTCTACGTGCTGGCCCAGGAAGTCCGGAAGATCCCGGCCCGGTTGTTCACGTTGATGGCCACGGCGTTCCTCGACATGGCCGGCGTGCTGATGATCATCCCGCTCATGCCCTTCTACGTGAAGGAGCTGGCCGGGGACGATGGCGTGCAGCTCGCGGGGATCACGCTCGGGATCGGGACCGTGACGGGGATCATCGTCTCGGCCTTCACGATCGCGCAGCTGGCGAGCGCCCCCATGTGGGGGCGGTACTCGGACAAGCACGGGCGACGCCCCGCCCTGCTGATCGCGTTAGGCGCGTCGGCCATCTCCTACCTGATCTTCGGGTTTGCGACCTCGCTGGTCGTGCTGTTCCTCTCCCGGCTCGTCCAGGGCGCGGGCGGTGGCACCGTGGGGGTGATCCAGGCCTATGTGGCCGACACCACCGAGCCCGCCGACCGCGCGCGCGCCCTTGGCTGGTTGTCCGCCGCCACGAACCTCGGCGTGGCCCTCGGCCCGGTGCTTGGTTCGCTCGCGGTGACGCTCGGGCAGCAGGACCTGGCCCCGGGGATCGGCGAGTTTCGCATGGGTCGCGCGGCCCCAGGGGTGGTTGCTGCCCTGCTGTGCCTGACCACGATGGGGTTCGCCTGGAAGTACCTGCAGGAGAGTCGGCATGAACACACCGGGGACCGGCCGCGCCCATCGTCACGTGCCGCGGCGTGGCGCGTCCTCGCACATTCCTCGGAACCCTCCTCGCGCCTCATCCTGATCTATGCCATCGCGATCGGGGCGTTCCAGGGGGTCAACACCGTCCTGGCCCTGTTCCTGAACGATCGGTTCGGGATCACCGCCCAATCGATCGGGCTCTTCTTCATGTACATCGGGGCCATCTCGGTCTTCACCCGGGTCTTGCTGCTCGGGCGCGCGGTCGACCGCTTTGGTGAAGCGCGGCTCAGCCGGATCGGGATCGTGCTGCTGACCGTGGGTCTCCTGGGGATGCCCCTGTCGCCAAACATTGGCGTGCTGGCGATCGCGGTGGCGCTCCTCCCGCTCGGGACCGCGTTCACCTTTCCCTGCGTGACCGCCCTGCTCTCGCGGGTCATCCCGAACACCGAGCGCGGCTTGTATATGGGATTGCAGCAGACTTTTGGTGGGGCATCTCGGGTGATGGCCCCGCTCTTCTTTGGCTGGTCGTTTGACGCCATCGGGACCTCGGCGCCCTACTTCTTCTCGGCGTCGTTCGTGGCCGCGACGCTGCTGCTCGGCATTGGCATGGACCGGTACGCGGGGCAGGCGAAGGGCTAGACGGCAGACGGCAGACGATGGACGCACATCGGGGAACGCAAGGCGCCTGATCGTGCGGGCAGTGCCCGGAGCGGTTGGAACCACCCCTACACACCAGACCCATGCGTCGATTCCTTCTCCTCCTGGTCGCTGGATCCGTTGGCGCGCAGGAACCGATCTCCTGGAACCGGGAGAACCTGACGTTCAGCACCTTCTCGATCGCCGCGATCGAC
>JAEUJL010000112.1 GCA_016794835.1 Gemmatimonadota bacterium
CCACATGCGCACGTGGCGCGCTGTTCGCGGTGAGGGTCATCCATCCCCCATCGGCGTTAGGCGTCGTGAAGGGCTCCCGGGCATGGTCGAGCATGAAGCTGAACCGGAAGCCGATCAGGTTGCCCTTGTGGTCCGGGGTGCGCAGGTCGGGCGAGCTGTTCGAGAGGCGCAACCCGCCGCGAAAGGGGGTGTCACCGAGGAGGGCCCGCCAGGCAGGGCGCGCGGTGGGGTCGGCCTCGAGGACTGCCGAGAGGACCGTCGCCTTGGCGTGGTTCCCGTGCGCCCGCGGACACCCGGAGACCTCGGCCGTGCGTGCCACGGTCTCCTGGATCTCGGCGGCGAGTTGTCCCACCAGGGCGAACTCGTCCGCGAACGTCGCGACGCCATCGGCCCGCATCGGCGCCTCGAGGTACCGGGATCCCGGATACCACGCCTGGGCGACATCGCGCGTGGCCAACGCGGCCCTCCGGACCCCACGTGCGCCCACCCAAGGTCCCGGGCGGCGGCTTCGAAAAGCGCCATGGCGCGGGTCGCCTGGTCGCGCAGCGGGGAGGCGGCGCGCAACGCCGGGGCGAGCACGGTCACCAACCGTCCCAACTCCTCCGGGGTCCATTCGATCGGCAAGGCGAAGTGTGTCACCACCTGGTAGTCGGGTACCCGCGCGAACTGCTCACGCTCGAACGTCGCGCGCCGGTGGTAGGCCGCGGCGATCGACAACGCCTCGCAGGCATCGAGGACGGTCGAGGCGTCGTCCCCCAGCAACGCCGACTTCAATCGTTCCGCGAGGGACAGGGGGGCGACGGTGCCGCGGGCGACCTCCTCGAATGCGGTGATACCCGGGATTCGTGACGGCACTGGATGCTCTCGACGGGGACAGGGCTCGCGCATTCTTGGCGAAGCCTTCGTTCGAAGAACAGGCGCAAAAAGCGCCGGCCGCGTCTCATCCGACCGTTTTGCCCCCCCGGACCGCGCGCCCCCGCGGGTCGCTGAGCCCTCTCCCCGGCGCGTCGCGCCTGTGGGTACGAGCGGCACCCGCCCCGCTCCACCGCACCGCCCACTCCTCATGTCTCGCGCAACCCTTCCCCTCCTGCTCCTTGGCGCCCTGGGATCCACCGTCCGGGCGCAGGTACCGGCTGCGCATGGCGAGGCGCGGGTCGTCCTCGCCACCAGTGGCGGCATCTCCCTCGGCTCGTACCAGGCCGGGGTGAACTGGGGGCTGGTGGAGCTGATTCGCCGCGTCCAGCTCGACGACTCGCTGCGGGTGTTGATGAATGCCTCCCAGAAGGCCATTCCGCGGATCGTGGGGTTCAGCGGCGCGTCCGCGGGGACGATCAACTCGCTCATGTCCTCCCTGCACTACTGCGCCGCCGCCCCGTCGATCCGGCCGGAGGAGTCGCTGTACTGGCGCACCTGGGTGGACGTGGGCTGGCGACAGCTCATGCCTAACGGTGCCCGGGTCCGGGCCCCCGAATACGGGTTGATCGATCGCCAGTACTTCGAGTCGGCGCTCCTCGACCGGGTGAAGCAGGCGGCCGCGCGACCGGGCCGGCCGGGATGTGCGGTCCAGGTGGCGGGGTCGGTCACGCGCCAGCGCGCGATCACCGAGGAGGTCTTCGACCACGTCTCGATCGCCGTGCAGCGGCACGTCACCAGCTATCGCCTCGAGGTCGGCACCGATGGCCGGATGGTCCTGCGGCAGGCCTCCCCGGAGCTGCGCTACGACGAGGGCATCGGTGTGCAGATCGCCGCGGCGCCCGCCGGGGCCACCGACCGGCTCACGGTCGACGATGCCTACCGCATGGCGCTCGCGTCCAGCTCCATTCCGTTTGTCTTCGCGCCGGTCTCGCTGCGCTACTATCGCGCGAATGCGCTGGACAGCGCCGGCGTCTGCCCGGCGGCGGAAGACCGCCGCATCGGTTGCGCCACCCCCACCGAAGCCCGCTTCATGGACGGGGCCGCGTTCGACAACCGACCGATCTCGATTGCGGATCGCGTGTTGCTGGCCTCCCGCCGCGCCGAGCCGCCGAGCGGTCGCACGCTCTTCCATACCGTGTTCATCGTGCCCACGGCGCTGCGCCGCGGCGACCCGCATCGCGCCGACACCACCGTGGAGAACGCGGGCGGTACGTTGGCCGCCACCCAGTTCCTGGGGAGCATGTGGAAGTCGGCCGCCGAGTACGAGTTGCATGCGTACGCGCGCAGTCGCGCGGGGGCGCCGGAGCAACGTGGGTCCGTGGCGGATACGGTCGAGGTGACGAGTCGCGCGTGGTCGATCTTTGGCCAGACGCTGGCCCACTTTGGCGCCTTCCTGGCCCGGCCCTTCCGGGAGCACGACTTCTATGTGGGCGTCTACGACGCCCTGAGCTTCAGCTCGGACCGCCTCTGCGCGGCAGCCACGTCGCCTAACGCCGCCTCCACCACCGAGCTCCGAGCGCGGTGCCACGCCGCCGTCTTCCGCACGCTGATGCAGCGCGTGGACGTCGGCTGCGTGGGCCACGCGCTCGTCACCCGCTTCTACGAGCGCGAGCACCACCTCGCCGTGGACCAGGACGCCCCGCGCGACCCCACCTGTGCGAACGACGCCGAGGTCCGTCGCCGGCTGGGGATCCTGCGCGAGATCACCGACGCCTTCCAGGAGGCGATGGTCGCCCCCCGACGGTGCCCGCCCGGCAACGGCCCATTTGCCGCGTTGATGTGCAGCAACGGCTTGAGCGCCTTCACCACCCTCGCCGCCGAGCGCGGCGTCGTGGACTCGCTGCGCGCCTACGCGGCGAACCACGACGCGTGCCAGCCGACCTACACGGCGGTCGACTCGGCATCCTCCGCCTGCTTTGCCAACGATGACGTGTTGCGGTTCCTCTCCAATCCGCATGACTTCATCAAGCGGCTCGCCTTCCTGGGGATGGAGCGCGCTGCCGCCGTGGAGCGCGTCGCCCAGCAGGTGGAACAGGCCAACTATGCCGATGCCCGCCTCCGGCTCGCCAACCCGGTCCTGCGCAGCCTCCTGGGCACGCCCACGCGCGCGGCCTTCGAGTGGGACCAGTCGAGCACGCCGCGCGAGTGCGGCGACGGCACGCTGTATCCGCGCTTCGGCGCCTGCGGGCTCGTCCAGACGTTATTCCGGCTTGGAGTCCCGTACACCGTCGCCGGCGGCTTTGGCGCGACCACCCTGGAAGCGGGGGTCCGGCCGGCGTTTCACCAGAATGCGCGCACGAGCATCGTCTTCCCGCTGACCGTGCACTACGGACGCACGCAGTCCGGCACCGAAGATGCGCCCACCGCCGCCACCCGTCGCTCGTGGCTCTCGGCGGGTGCCGGCGTGATGTGGCGCAACTCGGGCCTCATGGTCAACGAGTGCCTGTTGGCCTCCGCCTGGCGCGTGCAGGCCCCCTGGGCGCACGACGTGCGGTTCCCCGAGCGCGAACGCCTGGTGCATCGGCTGCAGTGCGACCTCTTTGCATCCCGCTTCACCATGGGTGTCACCACCACCCGCATCGACACGCGTGAACGCGGGAACTGGTCGTTGTTGCTCGGCATGGCTGACGTCAACGGCCTCCTCTATTGGCTGCTCCCGCGCGAGATGCGTTCTCGCTGACCCCTTTCCCCCCGGTATTCGACATGCGGCTTTCCAAGCGTTGCCTCGCCCTGCTGCTGGTCACCGTCTTCCCGGTGGTGGCGCCGGCCCAGGATCTCGGCTTCCTCTCCACCGTCTTCGCGCGGGTGCATCGACTGACGCTGTCGCTGCAGTCCATCTCGCCCAGGGACAACGGCCTGCTCGACCTGTCCGGCAGCGGATGTGGGACGTTGCCGGTGTGCGGCTCCGGCACCGAGGTGCTGATCGACCTGGACACCCGGTCGCGGCGGATCGACCTCGAGCTGGGCTTTGGCGCCGGCTACCTGCGGCCCGTGCAGAGCAAGGACCCGGCGACGATTGACCTGCGGGCGTCGCTGCGTTCGCTGCCGGTCATCTCGATCCACTCCACCTACAAGACAGGGTCGTGGATCAACCCATACTTCACCGGTTCGTTTGGCCTCGTCGACCTGTGGAACGGGCGGGTCCACACCCCAACGGGCAAGCAGGCGGAAGTCCGCGCCTCCACGTTCGAGTACGGCGTCTCGGCCGGTGTGGGGATCGCGCCGCCGTTCACCAATGCGCGCCTCCTGCTCGCGGCCGGGTACCGCGCGCGCAACTTCGCCAGCGTCGGCTACACCCTCACCGATCCCCTGCCCTCCGCCTTCCCGCGTTCGTTGGACCTCAGTGCGTGGCAATTCAGCGCCGGCTGGCAGTTCGACCTGCGGCCACTGTCCAAGTCGGTGGATATCGCCGGCAGCTGGGTGTTGGCACGCGTGGACGGGCTCCCGCTGCCGTTCGTGGCCCAACAACGACGCAGCGGCAGCGAAAGCACGCGTGACGAGCTGCTCGCCGCGTACCTGGAGCTCGCCCCGGCCGACAGTGCCTACAGCATCGACGTGGTCACCCGGCGGGTGGTCTCCACCGCCACCGGTGCGCCCGTGGAGCAGCAGGTCACCGATTCGCGACGCGAGACCGGGCGCTGGTCGGCGTCCCGGCAGGGCGTGGTGACGCTCACCACCGGCGAGGTGCGGCAACGAGCCTCCCGCTCCGACGACGAATTGATGGTCGAGCACGCGGCGACCGGTCGCCGCCTCTTCTTCCGACGCGTCCGCCGCTCCTGAGGAGGTACCCCATGGCCAACATTACCCCGGATGACGCCGGCGCCCTGATCGCCGTGCAGTCCACGCGACTGCTGCAGGCGTTGGACCCCGCGATCCATGCCGCCCTCGCCGCCGAGGTGGAGTTCATGCGCCTCGAGGCCGGTGACCGCCTGTTCAAGGAAGGCAGCGGGGCCGGCGCACTCTACCTGCTGGCCGAGGGGCTGCTGCACGCGTCCGAGCCCGACCTCACCGATGGTCCCAAACGCATGCGCGTGATCGCCCCGGGCGAGGCGGTGGACGGCTTGCAGGAACTGGGCGGGGCGAACACGTGGATCGTCGCGGCACAGGAGCCATCGCTCGTCGCCGTGATCCCGGACGAGGCTGTCGACCGGCTCAGTGCGTCACACCCGGCGTTCCATCAGGTGCTGGCACGCATGCACCGTCGCCAGTCGCTCACCAGCCTGCGGCGCATCTTTGGCCCGGTGGACGAACCCCTGCTCAACGACCTCGAACGACTGGGCGACTGGGTGCACGTCAAGCGCGGCGAGGTGGTCTTTGAGCCGGCGGCGCGCGCGGACAGCGTGCTCTTCATCATCCGCGGTCGCGTCGCCGCCCTGCACGTGGCGGCGAACGGGGAGGAACGCCTCGAGTCGTATCGCAATCGCGGCGAGACCGTGGGCGAATCCGGGTTCCTGACCGGACGTCCTCGCGCCTACCGCGCCCGTGCGACGCGCGACAGCATCATCGTGCGGTACACGTCCGCGGCGTTCGAGGAGCTCATCGCGAGCCACCCGCGCGTCATGCGCTACCTGGCACGCGCCGTCTCGCTGCGCGCCTCCGCTCCGCTGCGCACCGCGCGCAATAGCACGATCTCGTCCATCGCGATGGTGCCGGCGAGCCCGCGGTCCCCCATGCAAGCCGTCGCCGAACAGGTGGCCGCAGCGCTGGACGCCAATGCCTCGGTCTTGCGGCTGGATTCGGCGCGGGTGGATGCGCTCGCCGGCGTGACGGGACTCGCCCAGGCAGCCGTTGGCAGTTCGCTGGAGGCGCGCCTGCTGGAACTGCTGGAGCGATGGGAGGACGAGCACCGGTTCGTCGTGTATGTCGCGGACCAGGAGCCCAGCGAATGGTCGCGCCGATGCGTGCGCCACGCCGATCGCCTTGTCCTCGTGGCGGACCCGCGGGAGCTGCACACTCCCGCCCGCGTGGAGCACGATGTCGTCTCCAGCGCGGTGCGACAGGGGGAGTCACGCGCGGTCCTGGTCCTCGCCCATCCCGACGGCAGCAAGCCGCCGGCGAACACACGTTATTGGCTGGATGCGAGGCCCTACGTCTCCGAGCACCACCACGTGCGGATGACGGAGCCACGCGACTTCGCGCGCCTCGCGCGCATCCTCTCCGGGCGCGCGATCGGGCTGGTCCTGGGCGGTGGCGGCGCACGCGGCTTCGCGCACATCGGGCTGATCCGCGCCCTCGACGAAGCCGGTATCCCCGTGGACATGGTGGGGGGAACGAGCATGGGCGCGTTCATTGGCGGGCAGTACGCCATGGGCCGCTCCCTCGCC
This sequence comes from Gemmatimonadota bacterium, assembly GCA_016794835.1. Classification (GTDB taxonomy): domain Bacteria; phylum Gemmatimonadota; class Gemmatimonadetes; order Gemmatimonadales; family Gemmatimonadaceae; genus RBC101. Next base: position 6,240 of record JAEUJL010000112.1, read on the forward strand.
GAGATCACGAAGGCCAGCCGGCGGGTCTTCCTCGAGATCCGGCCGCACCGCGGCTTCACGGTGCCGCTGCTCGCGCTCGTTGGCCAGGACCGCGTGGACCAGGCCGGGCGCGCCGCCTACGGTGACGTGGACATCGAGGATCTCTGGCACAACTACTTCTGTGTCTCGGCCAACCTCACCACGGCGGACATCGTCGTGCATCGCCGCGGGCCCCTGCGGCACGGCGCCACCGCCAGCGCCAACCTCCCGGGCGTCAGCGTCCCGGTGCTGCACGACAAGCAACTGCTGGTGGATGGTGGCGTGCTCAACAACCTGCCCACCGACGTCATGCGCACCTCCGGTGCGGGGGTGGTGATCGCCTCGATTGTCTCCGCGCAGGTCGGGAGCCTCTTTACCTGCGACCGGGTGCCCGGCACCTGGGAGATGCTGCGGGGCCACCTCACCGGTCGTCGTACCGCCGCGTTCCCCACGCTGATCGAGGTGATGATGCGGTCCACGGTGTTGTACAGCGCGAGTCGGGAGCGGGCGAGCGCGCAGGACGCCGACCTCGCGATCCGGCCATCGGTGGCTGGGTTCGGGCTCCTGGCGTTCGAGCGCATCGACGAGATCGTCGCCGCGGGGTACGAAGCCGGGATGCAGGTCCTGCCCGGATGGAAGGCCCAGGCGGGGAGCGCCCTCGCCTAACGATCCACGGGGCGCAGGGACGAGAGGATGCGGGCCACGTCCCAGCGCCGGTCGGCCACCGCGGGTCCGTAGGTCAGGGTGCCAATGCCCAGTTGCTGCTCGTTGACCGGGGCCAGCACGACCGTGCCGAGTCGGTAGGTGCTCGAATCGGTGGGCTGTGGGTACCAGGTGAAGTCGAGCGCGACCATGCCCGTCACGACGTGATCCCACCGGTGCACGCTGGTCGGCGTGAACCCCGGGAACCGCTCCGCAATCGCCGGACCCACCTCCTGGAGGGCGGTCATCGCGTCCGCCGTATCGCGACGCACCTCGATGACCAGGCGCGAGGTGTCGCCACTGATGTCCGAACGCATCCAGTGGGTGCTGTCGGCGCGCCACGCAGCGGGGAGTTCCGCGGATCCGATCCCTCCAGCGAGCGCCTGCGTGGATGGGCGCGCGCTCCAGATGCGACCGACCGCGACCGCCGCCGCCACGAGGCACACGGCCAGCGCCACACGTCGGACCTCCACGCGCGTCAGCAAGTGGTCGGTCAACCCTTCGTCGGATGCGTCCGCCTCCGGCTTGCGCGTCAGCAGGTCGTCCAGGCGGTCGCGGATGGCGCTCGCCAGCAGGAGGAACGCCCCGATCCCGCCCGCGGCCACGATCGCGACAACACCCGAAGAGCGGAGCCAGGCCTCTGCCCCGGGCCAGCCGAGCTGGACCACCACGTGTAACAGCACGGCGGTCCCGATCGACACGACCGTGCGGCGGCGCGAACGCTCGAAGCTCGCCGCCCACGCCAGGACCAGCGCGGGCAGCAGGTAGGAGAGCTGCAGCGCGAGGAATGCCTCATCCACCCACAGCGAGAACCGCAGCGGCGTCACCATCATCCCAACGCGCGTCGGGACCAACGGCAGCTCCAGCGGACGGTTGGCAAAACAGGCCAGGCCGGCGGCGAGGGCGATCACGGAGAAGACCGCTGCGGCTGGACGCAGCATCATCACCCGGGTGCGACGGCGCACCACGCGCATCGTCAGCAGCAGGACACCGACGACCAGGGCCGCACGCGCCACGATCCACCAGGCGGGCAGGAGGAACACGCGCGGCAAGGCCCGGCGCCCGGCAATCCCATCGGCGACCTGCTGGGTGGCGTAAGCCCAGGCGTCGCTGATGGAGCCGGCGACCACGACCCGATCGAGGGCCACGAGGAGTGCGGCCGCGGCGCCGCCGCAGAGGAAGACCGCCAGCGCGGCCGCCGGGGTGAGCGGCAGGATGGCAAAGCGGCGCGTGGCGTACACAAACATGTAGTACGGCACGCCGAAGACGAGCACCCCCTGGAAGAGGTAGTAGACGATCTCGCTGCTGAGTCGCGGATCGTGCATGGCCCCCCGCGCGTGGGTCGGGAGCAGCACGAACATCAACGCCGCCACGTAGAGCGGGGCGCGGGACGCGCCCGGCCATGCCGCGCTGGTGCCGGTGACAAAGCGCAGCATCGTCCGGTGCATGATCCACAGGACAAACACACTGAACAGGAGCAGGGCCACGGCAGACACGCGCGGCGCGCGTGCGATCCCCAGCATCTCCACATGGTACTCGGTGACGGCAAACCAGGTGACCAGGACCAGGACCTGCGTGCGCGCAACGGCCCGCGGGTTGAGGCGCCCTTGCCGGGACGCCCACACGGACGCGAGGCCAAGGCCCAGCACGACCCATCGCATCGTCTCGGTGGTCCGCTGCCCCACGGCGGTCGACCAGGTGAAGGGGAAGGCACTTGCCAGCAGGTCGGCCGCCGAGACAAACCAGCGCGGCCAGGGCAGCCCCGGGGTGAGTCCCACGGATGGCGCCCAGAACACGGCCGACGCGACCATGAGCCCGGCAATCGTCAGGGGAACGGCGAGGGCCGGCGGGACCAGCTCCCGGGCCGCGCGCTGCA
>JAEUJL010000119.1 GCA_016794835.1 Gemmatimonadota bacterium
ACCGCAATCGACTGCAGCAGCTTCTTCTGCTGCTCGCGCATGTCAACGTGCGCAAACAGCGGCTTGACGGTGGGGTAGCGCTCGAACAGGAGGCGATAGAAGGTCGCCGTCAGTTCCTCGCCGCGCGGCGCGAGCGCCGCCCGGGAGTCCCGCAGGAGGGCCACGTCACCGCGGCCACGAGTGAGGGTCGTCATGGTCAGGCCGTGGTGGTGGCATCGAGGCGCAGCAACGCGCCCACATCGAGCACTGCGAGCAGGTTCGTGTCGCGACGCACGATGCCGCAGCTGACCGCGCGCCACGCCGGGTCGAGGGTGAGCGGCACGGGCTCGAGCTGGTCCGCGTCAATCGCAAGGACGTCGCCCACGTCATCCACCAGCAGCGAGAACAACTCGTTGTCGTGACGCACGACGACGTTCATGGCATCGGTCAGTCGCGGCTCGCCGGGCATGTCCAGCCGGGTGCGCAGGTCGAGGGCCGTCACGATCTGGCCGCGCAGGTTGAGGAACCCCGCGACCTCGGCCGGGGCGAGCGGCACCACCGCCATGCGCTGGGCCAGCAGGACCTCCTGCACCGTGGCGACCGGGACGCCCAGCCACTGTCCATCCACCTGGAAGGTGACAAACTCGTTGATGCTGCCCTGGGTCATGGCTGCTCCTCCTGGAGGTCGTGGCCGGCCACGGCGAGGAAGTGCCGGGGGTCAATGACCTCCGTGGCGCGTCCGCCGATCACCCCGACGCCGCGCACCCCGGGACGTCGGGCGGTCGCCTCGAGCTTGAGGTGCTCCTCGACGATGTCGCGGATCTCATCCACGGCGAGCCCCATGGCCTGGCCGTCCCGGCCGAGCACCACCACGGGTCGTGGATCACGCGCGCGGACGTCCATGGCCGGATTCGCCGGGATCACCGGCAGGAGGGCCCCGCGATACTGGACCAGCAGGCGGCCATCGGCTTCCTCGAGCTGCGCGCTCGTGAACTCCTCGAGCCGTGCCACCTGACGCAGGGGCACCGCCTGCAAGGCCGCAAAGCCGGCATCGAAGAGCAGGACGCTTTCGCGCTCGCCCGAGTCCGACGCCGCAGCGTGTGCCTCGGCCTCCCGCGTTCGCTCCGACTGCCCCGAGGGCATGGCCGTGGCTGCGATGCCGGCGGGATCGAGGATCATGATGACGCGCCCATCGCCGAGGATCGTGCACCCCGAGTACACGGCGACGTGCTTCACGAGGCGGCCCATCGGCTTGACGACGATCTCCTGCGTGTCGTAGACGTCGTCGACGACGAGACCGAAGCGCAGCGCGCCGACCTGGCACACGACGATGTTGGCCTCCGTGGTGCGCGTCGCATGGTTGAGCGCGAGGAGGGCGGCCAGGTCCACGAGTGGCAACAGCGTGTCGCGCAGGCGATAGAAGCGGGTGCCATGCATCTCCTGCACGCGCCCCTGCTGCTCCTCGGTCACGCGCACCAGCTCCACCACCCCGATCTGCGGGATGGCAAACACCTGGGAGCCGGCAGTGACCACGAGGGCCGAGACGATCGCCAGGGTGAGCGGGATCTTGATCCGCACCGTCGCCCCCTCGCCCATCCGCGACGCCAGCTCGACGGCGCCCCCGATGCGTTCGATGTTGCTGCGCACGACGTCCATCCCGACGCCACGCCCACTGACATTGGTCACCTGGGCCGCCGTGGAGAACCCGGGCTCAAAGATGAAACGCAGGACTTGCTGCTCGGACAGGGCCGCCGCGGCCTCCGCCTTCACCAGGCCGCGCTCGACGGCCTTCTGGCGGACGCGATCGACGTTGATCCCTGCCCCATCGTCGCGAATCTCGAGGATGACGTGGCCGCCCTCGTGAAAGGCGTTCAAGTGGATGGTGCCGGCTCGTCCCTTGCCGTTGGCCACCCGCACGTCGGGCGCCTCGATGCCGTGATCCGCGGAGTTCCGCACCATGTGGGTCAACGGATCCTGGATCGCCTGGAGGATCTGCCGGTCGAGTTCCGTTTCCGCGCCGCTCATCACGAGCTCGATCTGCTTGCCGGAGGCGGCCGCCAGGTCGCGGACCAGGCGGGGCAGCTTGCCCCACGCCGCACCCACCGGCTGCATCCGTGTCTTCATCACCGCTTCCTGCAGGTCGGTGGTGACGCGATTGAGGTGCTGGACCGGCGCCTCGAAGACCGAGCCTTCCTGTCCCGCGGTCAACTGGATCAGCTGGTTCCGGCCAAGGACCAGCTCGCCGACGAGGTTCATCAACTTGTCGAGCAGGACGACGTTGACGCGGAGGGAGGAGTCCGCGACACCTTGTCGTTGATCACCGCTCTCGCCCTTTGGGGCGGGTGATGGCGCAGCGCCCGTGGACGCGGTGGGGACCGCGGCCTCGGCGGGCACGGCGGGACTCGTTCCACTCGCAGCTGCGGGCGCGACGTCGGGCGGCGCGTGCACCGGGATCACTTCCCCGGTGTCGAACAACTCGATCGTTCCGCGCGAGGCATCGGCCTCGGGAGCCGGCGTTGGGCCGCCCAGGCGCGCTTCGAGGCGGGCGATCGCCTCGGCGTCGGTCCCGGGAGGCTCCGCTCCTGACGTCTCGATGACCTGGAGGATCGCCTTGATGGCATCCACACCGGCCAGCACATCATCGATCACGGGGCGCGACACGCCCAGCTTGCGTTCGCGCACCAGGACGAGGACACTCTCCGTCGCGTGCGCGACCCGCTCCAACCGGGTCAGGTCGAGGAACCCGCAGGTGCCCTTGATGGTGTGGATGGCCCGGAAGATCCGGTTGATCAGCTCGGTCGAGTCCGGCTGGCGCTCGAGTTCGACGATGTCGCGATCCAGCTGACTGAGGCCTTCGTTGCTCTCGGTGAGAAAATCCCTGAGGAGATCATCCATTGGGCGGGGAGCGAGGGACACCGCTTAGTCTCGACCTCATGACGCCGGGCTTTACGCATGATTTCGTTAGGCATTCCCAAGCATTGCCGCGGTGCCGACCACCATGCGCCTGCTGTCCGCGCATTCCCTACATTCGTCAGGGGCTCCCCGACGCGTCCCCCTCGCACTTAGCTTGGAGCATGCTCACACTTCGCTGCAGGATCCCGCTCGTCGCGCTGCTCGCCGCCACCGCCCTTGGCGCCCAGGCGCGCCCCGCCGCGCTCCCCATGGACCCGGCAGTCCGAATCGGGACGCTGCCCAACGGCCTCCGCTACTACATCCGGAAAAACGGCCGCCCGGAGAAGCGCCTGGAGCTGCGCCTCGTCGTCAACGCCGGCTCGGTGCTCGAGGACGACGACCAGCGCGGCATGGCGCACTTTGTCGAGCACATGCTCTTCAACGGGACGCGACGCTTCAAGAAGAACGACATCGTCTCGTACCTCGAGTCGATCGGCGTGCGCTTTGGTGCGGACCTCAACGCCCAGACGGGCTTTGATGAGACCATCTACATCCTCCCGGTCCCCACGGACAAACCCGGGCTGGTCGAGCGGGCCTTCGACATCCTCGAGGATTGGGCCAGTGCCGCCACCTTCGACTCCCTCGAGGTGGTCGCCGAACGCGGGGTCGTGCTCGAGGAATGGCGCGGGGGACTGGGCGCGGACTCGCGCATCAGGGACCAGCAATTCCCGGTCATCTTCCAGGGCTCCCGGTACGCCGAGCGCCTCCCCATCGGCTTGCCGGAGATCCTGCGCGGCGCGAACCCTGCCCCCCTCAAGCGGTTCTATCGGGACTGGTATCGGCCGAACCTCATGGCCGTCGTCGCGGTTGGAGATGTGGATCCCGCCCGCATCGAGCGGTTGATCCGGGCGCACTTCACGAAGCTCCGGAACCCGGCACGTCCGCGCCCGCGGCCTGCGACTCCCGTCCCAGCCAACGCGGCGCCGCTGGTGACGATGGCCACCGACGCCGAGGAGCAGGTGGCCAGCGTCGGGGTGCTGTTCAAGCACACACCGTCGCGCCTGCGCACGCGCGCCGACTATCGCCGATCGCTGGTTGAGGGACTCTACAATGCCATGTTCAATGCCAGGCTCGGCGAGTTGTCGCGCCGGGGCCAAGTGCCCTTCTCGGTGGCGTCCTCCGGGTACGGCAGCTTTGTGCGTGGCACGGATGCCTACCAACTGAATGCCGTCGCGAAGGATGGCCGCACCCGCGAGGCCCTGCTGGCGGTGCTGGCCGAGGCGCGTCGCGTCCGCGAACATGGTTTCCTCGAGAGTGAGCTGGCGCGCGTGCGCGCGGCGACGCTCCGCAGCTACGAAAGTGCCTTCGACGACCGCGGCACGACGGAGAGCGCGGCACTGACGGGCGAGTACATCGACCACTTCCTCACGGGCGAGCCGTCGCCAGGGATCGCCTGGGAGTTTCGCACGGTGAAGGAACTGCTGCCGGGGATCCGTCTCGACGAGGTGAACCAGGTGGGCCGCCGGTGGATCACCGACTCCAACCGGGTCGTGGTCCTGTCGGCGCCGGCGCGTGACAGCGCCGCGCTGCCCACCCGCGACGCCCTGCTCAGCACCTTTGGCGAGGCGGACCGCACCCCCGTGGTTGCCTGGACCGAGGAAGTCAGTGATGGCGCGCTCGTCCCTTCCCGCCCGGCCCCGGGTCGCATCACCAACGAACGGACCATCCCCTCGATCGGGGTGACCGAATGGACGTTGTCTAACGGGATTCGCGTCCTCCTCAAGCCGACCGACTTCAAGGCCGACGAGGTGATCATGCGCGGCTGGAGCCCCGGCGGCACCTCGCTGATCCCGGATCGCGACCTGCCCAGTGCGGCGCTCGCCACCACGATCGTGGAGCGTGGCGGGGTGAGCACCTTTGATGCGATCGCGCTCGCCAAGAAGCTTGCGGGGGTGCAGGCCCAGGTGGGCACTTCTATTGAAGGGGAGTCGGAGGGCGTGTCGGGGGCCGCGTCGCCCAAGGACCTCGCGACGCTGTTTGAGCTCACCCACGCGCGCCTCACGGCCCCGCGACGCGACTCCGCCGCCTTCGCCGCCTTTCGCGCACAGGTGGAGCCATTCCTCGCCAACCGCGGCGCCTCACCGGAGGCCGCGTTCTCGGACACGATCCAGCTGACGCTGGCCCAGCACCACCCCAGGGTGCAGCCGACCAACGTCGCCTTCCTCCGACAAGTGGACTTCAACCGGGCGATCGAGATCTACCGCGATCGGTTCGCTGACTTCTCCGACTACACCTTTGTGCTGGTCGGGGCGTTCACCCTCCCCCAGGTGCGCCCCCTGGTGGAGCAGTGGCTGGCGACGCTCCCGGCAACAAATCGCAAGGAGACGTGGAAGGACGTCGGCGTGGTCGCCCCGAAAGGCGAGATCACCAAGGTCGTGCGCAAGGGAGTGGAGCCGAAGGCGCAAACCCTGGTGGTG
>JAEUJL010000121.1 GCA_016794835.1 Gemmatimonadota bacterium
CCACGCTCGGCGCACAGCCAGCGACGCGCTTTGACACCTCACTCGTCCGCCGGGCGACGCTGGGGCAGTTGCTGGACGGCGCTCGCGTCGGCGACTCGATCGCCGGGTTTCGCACCAGTGCCCCGGTGGTGGACTCGATGGTGCACGCCCTGTTGCGACACCTCGATCGCCCCGAGCTCCGACGGCTGCCGCTGCATGTCATCGGCGACTCGCGCGCGTCGTGGGGTGTGGTGGGTCGCCGGACGCGCCCGGTGGGATATGCGGCACGGGACACCATCGCCCTGAACCAGCTGGCCGAGGTGGTAGGGCAGGAATACCGCGACGCCCTCACGCCGAAGTTGAGCCGCGCGGCGATCGATTCCTTGCTCGATCCGTTCGAGGCGTTCGATGTGATCCGGCGTGCCGCGTCGAAGGACATGAGCCTCGAGAAGCTGCGGCGGTTCGAGCGCAAGTACGGGCCCGGCACTCCCAAGTTGAACCTTGCCGAAGTCGTGCTCAACTATGGCGCGCAGTGGCTCCCGGCGTTCCGGCCGAACGACGAGGGATGGCCGTCGCGGCACGAGGTGGTTGCCGCGTACGTACCGACCTACCTGACGTACGCGCAGAAGGAAGCGCGCGCGGTCTCGGTCCTCGAACTCGGCGTGCGCTCGTACACCTGGAACCCGCGATGGGGCGGGCGCACCGGTGGCGTGCTGCGGCCCGGGTATTGGTCGATCGGCGCGGCCATGGCGGGGGAAGCGGATGGGGCCGTGACCAATCCCTTCAAGGGCCGGTCGCGCTTCGGCGCATTCTTCGGTTGGGGAGACGCGAAGGTTGCCTGGATCGGCGGGCGTGAATCGCGAGTGCTCGTCACGCGGCAGGTGCAGCTCGTTCCGTGGGGATTCTAGGGAAGAGCGAACTGATGAAGCACGGGCAGCACGGGCGGCCCGAGGAGCACGGGAAGCACGAATCCCGTACCGCCCGTGCTGCGCGGGCTGCTCGTGCCCCTCGTGCTTCGCCGTGGCAGTTGCCCTCGCCCCGCCCTATCGCCTCGGCCCGCTCACGCATCCTGGCATCCGCCACGAGCCAATCCTCGTGGAGTAACTCGACGCTCCCGGCTTGAAGTAGTCGCCCACGTACCAGAAGCGGCAGTCGTCCGGGTCCATCGACAGTTGCGTGTAGTCCTCCCAGCGGAGCGTCGCCTCCTGGGCGGCGGCCCCCGTCGCCAACACCGTCTCCGCCGTGCCTAACGTCCCTGGCGGATCCTGCGGCCTGCGTCCCGCAACGCGCTGCCCGGCAAAGTGTGGGGTGCCACCGAAGGAGTATCCCATGGCGATGTTGCCCGCGCGGTCCATCCCGATGCTGCCCATCCATCGATACGATGGGCTGCCGGAGGGGTCATCTGGTGCATACGTCCCCTGCTGGTGGAGGCGCACGGCGCGATTGGGCCCGATGCGGAACTCGTACCAGCGCACCCCGCCACCGCCGGCACTGGTGGCAATGGAGTGCAGCCCGACGATCGACTCCCGGCCGTTGAGGTTCCGGTAGACCAGGCGGGCCATCAGCTTGTCGCCCTGGCTGTCGAGCTTGCGTTCGCTCCCCGGCTGCGGCACGCAATTGGTCAACTGGCCGCCGCAGAGGTAGGCGTATGGCGCCACCGGAATCTTCACCGGCCCGGTCACCTTGGTGCGGGAGGTGTCCTTCCAGTCGACGTGAAATTGCCAGGCGTAGATGCCGTCATCGTCGAGGTCGCCCTTCAGCTGTGCCCCACCGGCCGCCATCATCACGTTGGGGGCGCCGCGCGGTGGCAGGGTGTATCCATCGATGTCGGCGTTGTTCAGGAAGTTCACGCCCTCGATGATCACGCACTGCTCACGTGCGGGCTCGCCGCGGAGCATGCGGTCGCGTTCCACGACGCAGGCGTGTTTCTGGATGACGTCGTCGCCCGTGCTGGTGGGCACGTAGTAGCCGTCCGGCCAGATCGCGGGGCGTGGGTAGTCGGGAAAGAGGGGGCGCTTGAATTCGTAGCGATGGTACGGGCCGAGCGGGTCAGCCCCGACGCTCACGGCGTAGCACATCGAGTACGGCCCGTTCGGCTCACCCGGCGGGCGTGAGAAGATCGGCAGGACGAAGAGCCAGCGTTGGGCGAGCTGGTCGTAGCGCACGACGGCGTCGCCGCTGTTGCGTTGCTCACAGGCGCCGCCAAAGCCGCGGAAGATGGTGTTGGTCGACACCGCACCGTGCAGCGCGCGTCCCGTCTCCGCAAACCGGCGTCCCTCCTTGGTGAACACGGCCATCACGGAGTTCACCGTCTGCACGATGTGATCCGGACCGACCGCCACCGAGTTGTCTGATGGGTTGCGCAGGAGCGGCGCCCCCACGGGCCCATCGAACCCGACGCCGAGTCCGTCAAACGATTCCAGGATGGACGCCGCCGGTCGGCGTCCCATCGTGCGCTGTTCGATGGACCCCTGGGGCTGTGGGGCCGCGAGCTCCCGCATGGGCCGGCTGGTGTCGTGGCGCGCATCGCGCACCACCCGCGGCGGATTCGGGCGCCCCGGACCGACAACACCCAGCGTGACCATCACGATCGCGGACCACCCCAGCATCGGCGCGTTCTCCGTTGAGTCGCGCGGAATCTGCGCCGGGGGGTGTGCAGCCGTAAGCGGCCCTCCTCACGAGGGCGGCGTCGCCTTCCTTCTCAGGTATTCCTCGCCAAAGTCCACCTTGACCTCGGTCCACAGGAGGAGGTGGTCCGACATCTGGTACGACCGCCAGGTGGCAAAGGTCGTCCCGTCGGGCACGGGATAGATCGCCGCGTCGCTGTCCCGGTACACGTGCTGGTAGTAGTCGAAGACCCCACCGCGCGCGTCGGCGATCTGGTTCCCCACGTCGGGCGAGAGGAAGGCGATCTGGTCGAACGGCTTCGTGCGCGACTGGTTGGTCTTCTTGCCCTTGATCGTTGGGGGCACCTGGAACACCGTGGTCAGCGCGGCGAACGTCTGGTCGTCCTCGCGGAAGATGTTGAAGTCCCCCAGCAGGATGCTGTTGCGCGCCCAACGGTCCTTTGCATCCACACGATCCTTGAGCAGCTCGACCAGCTCGCGCATCTCGGCGAGGCGCACCGGGTCGTCCGCCCGGTCTTCTCCATAATAGAGGTGGCTCGTGCACAGGGTGAACTTGAACCACCCGGCCTGCAGCCCCACGAGGTATGGCGAGCGGGCAAAGGCGCGGGGGATGGAGAGCGTGTCGCCGGACTTCACCATCGCCGAGGTGATCTCGCCCGCCAGCCCCCCGAAGTTCACCTTGCGCTTGTCGTAGATGAACGCGAGGCGCTCGCCATTCCCCTGGCGTCCCACGGTGAC
>JAEUJL010000125.1 GCA_016794835.1 Gemmatimonadota bacterium
CTCTCGGTGGTCAGGTCGGCGGGACCAACCTCCACCGCCTGCCAGGCGAAGCCGTACGGGTCGAGAAAGCGAATGCTGGATGACACAGGGTAACTCGGGTCGTCGCACCCCCGAGTCTGCCTCCAGGCCTTCGGCACCGGAACGGCACCGCCCGCATTGTTACATCGCTCGTTACACAACTGGGGCGGCGAGGCTTCTTGCGCCAGGCCGCCACGACCGTCACGGGACGGCGCGCTCGAGCAGCCAGACGCAGAGCGCCCCGATCGACGAGGCCGCGGGGATGGTCAGGATCCATGCCCAGACAATGCGGCCGGCGACCCCCCAGCGGACCGCCGAGAGCCGCGTCGTCGCGCCGACCCCCACAATGGCCCCGGTGATCGTATGTGTGGTGCTCACCGGAATCCCGAAGTTCGTCGCCAGGAGGATGGCGAACGCCCCCGCCGTCTCGGCCGCGCACCCCCCGACGGGACGCAGCTTCGTGATCCGGCTGCCCATCGTGTGGACGATCCGCCATCCGCCGAACAGGGTGCCTAGCGCAATCGCGGTGTAGGCCCCCATCTCGATCCAGAGCGGCACGGAGTCGCCGCTCGGCAGGTACAGGTGGCGCGTCCAGTCCGTGGCGCCGGCAAAGATCGCCTGGGACGAGACCAGGAGCCCGACAATGATCCCCATGGTCTTCTGCGCGTCATTCGCCCCATGCGAAAGGGAGAAGAGCGCGGCACTCAAGAGCTGCAGCCGACGGAACAGGGTGTCCACCCGACGCGGCGACACACGCCGGAAGGCCCAATAGATGAGGGTCATCAGGAGGAAACCCGCGGCCATCCCGACAATCGGCGACAGGAAGATGAAGATGATCGTCTTCGTCCACCCCGACAGGATCACGGCGCCGAACCCGGCCTTGGCCACCGCCGCCCCCGCGTACCCACCGAGCAACGCATGCGACGAGCTGCTCGGCAGCCCGTACCACCAGGTGATCAGGTTCCAGATGATCGCGCCGAGCAGCCCCGCCAGGATGACATTGGGGGTGACGACGTTCACGTCGATCATCCCCTTCCCCACCGTCTTGGCGACCGCGGTGCCGACCGTGAAGGCCGCGACGAAATTGAAGAACGCCGCCCAGACCACCGCGGACAGCGGGCTGAGCACGCGGGTCCCGACCACCGTGGCGATGGAATTCGCGGAGTCGTGAAACCCGTTGATGAAATCGAAGATGAAGGCGACCAGGACGATCGCGACGACGTACGTGACCACCGGCGGCCCCGCGCTCAGGAGTTCTTGAGGGAGATACTCTCGAGCACGATGGCCACCGTCTGGCACCGGTCGAGGGTCTCCTCGATCGTGTCGTAGATCTCCTTCCACTTCATCACGTCGAGCGGATCCGGTCGGCCGGTGAACATCGCCTCCATCGCGTCGTGATAGATGGTGTCCCCCTGGGCCTCCAGCACCTTCACCTCGCGCGTGGCGAGCGCCACCGCGCGCGGGTCGCGGATCTGGGTGACCGCCCGCTCGAGATGCTTGACCTGCTGCTGCAGGATCTCGCACAGCTTGCGCGCCGGCTCCTTGGTCTCCGTGATGTGGAACATCTTCGCGCGCCGGGCCGTGCCGTTGATCAGGTCCACGACGTTGTCCAGCTCCTGGGACAGGTTGTGGATGTCCTCACGGTCGAGCGGCGTGATGAACGAGCTGTCGAGTCGGCGACTGACATCATGGGTGATGTGGTCCGCCTCGTGCTCCACCTCCTTGATCCGGGCCGTGATCGCGTCGAGTTGGTCCGGATGGGCAAACAGGTCGCGGAGCAGGTCGGCGGAGGTCACAAGGCGCTTCGACAGTTCGTTGAACAGGTCGAAGAAGCCTTCGTCGCGGGGGATCAGTCGAAAAGCCACGTCGCAGGGGGGTGTCCGGGTGAGCCGCCGCGCTGCCGCGGCCGTGACAATTCTACGCCGTCTGTAACAATCGCGTCAGTGCAGGCGGTAAACCGCGCTTTGTGACCAAGGCGGTCCCGAGTTGTTACGTGACCATGACATGTTGGTTACCGTCGGGCTTTTGAGCACCCTGACTGGAGACCGCCATGCCGGGCCGGAATCGCTTCTCCATTGCCGCCGCCACGGTGATCCTCACCGGCGCGTGCGCCCCCGCCATGCGCCTGGGCGACGGGCCGCCGGCGTGCGCGAGTCCCCGTCCCCATTGGGCCATCCCGGCGGCATCACCGCGAACACTCGGCGTCGCCTTCGCCACCCCGGGACGCAGCCGCGACGGGTGGGGGATCTACGGCGACCAGCGCCTGCGGGCGGCGGTCGCAGCCTGGAATGCCCTCGCGCTCCCGCTGCGCCTGCGGGTGACGACGGATCTCGCATCCGCTGACATCCGGGTCACGGTGGTGGACGCCCTTCCCGCCGACTCGGATGATCCCGAGGGGTTGCGCCGCTACCGGGCCGGGGTGACCCGGCTGGATGTCAGCGCCTTGGGGACCCTGCGCCGTGCGCATGTCGGCATCGCGGAGCGGTCTCCCCTCGGGACACCCTACAGCGTGGACGAACAGATGGCGACGCTGGTCCACGAACTCGGTCATGCCATGGGGCTGCCCCATGCCGAGCACCGACTCGCCTTGATGGCGGCGCAACCCATCGTCACGTCGCTGACGCCCGCCGATGCGCGGTTGGCCGCGCGCACGTTGGCGCTGCGCGACTGCCCACAGACATCGGTCGCGGTCCGACGGTGACCGTGGGGCAGTCGTCCCCATTTCGTGACGCGGCGACGGGGCGCTTGAACACCGAACCGTGACGCGACCGGCGGAGCTTGGGACACTCGGTCGATTCGGCCGATGACCTCCCACTCCGTCTCCCATGACCCGACGTTGTCACCAATGGCGCACGGCTTGTCGTCCGCGCGCGACCCTGTTCCTGCTGGGACTGCTCCCGGGAACCCTGCTCGCACAGCGCGCCGACTCCACGCGGCGCGACAGCACCACCGTCCTCAAGACCATTGAGGTGCGCGGGTCCGCCGCCGGACTCGGCCAGGCGCGCACGGGCAACGCCCTCTCCAAGGTGGACCTGCAGGTGACCCCCGCGGGCACCTCGGGCCTCAAGGCCGTGAGCGTCCTCCCGGGTGTCAACATGAACGCAGCCGATCCGTTCGGCCTCTACGAGTGGTCGACCCGCATCACGATGCGTGGGTTCCAGTCGGCGCAGGTCGGGCAAACCTTCGACGGGATCACGCTCGGCGACATGAGTTATGGCAACTTCAACGGGCTCAACATCGGCCGGGCCGTGGATGCGGACAACCTCGCCGATGCGACGGTCACGCAAGGCACCGGCGCGCTCGGCACGGCGTCCAGCAACAACCTCGGCGGCGTCGTCCAATACACGTCGGATGACCCGCGCAACGAGCGGACCTTTGCCCTGCGCCAGATGTTCGGGCAGGCGAATGCCCGTCGCACCGGCGGCCGCTTTGACACCGGGCTGCTCTCGAGCGGGAACACCGCCTTCAAGGGCTACCTGTCGTTCTCCCGGTACGACACCGACAAATGGAAGGGATCCGGCGCGCGCTTCTCGCCGGCGTCTGGCGGCCTCTTTGGCCAGTCCGGCTTCATCGGCGACGCCGAGGAGCAGTGGATGGACCAGGTGAACCTCAAGACCCAGCTGCTCGTTGGCCGCCACAAGTTCACCGCCTACTACAACTTCGCAGACAAGACCGAGGCCGACTACACGGACCTGACGCTCGCGCGCTTCAAGACCCTGGGGCGCGATCACGACCAGTTCTCCGACTGGAACCGCGCCAAGGCCCAGGCCCTTGTGAGTGGCCAGGAGGACCTCGCGTATTTCCACTCGGCCCAGGGCGCCCGCCGCGACCACTTCGGGTACTTCGGGGCGGACTTCCAGCTCGGCGACCGCGCCGTGGTCTCGATCAAGCCGTACTTCCACACCAATGAAGGCGCCGGCGACTGGCATGCCCCGAACTATGGCTCGACGGCCTTCAGCCCGGACCCGGTCTACTTCCGCCAGACCCAGTACGACACGAAGCGCGTCGGGCTCCTGGCACGGGGACGCTTCCAGCTGGGGCGCAACGACCTCGAGGTCGGCTCGTGGTTCGAGCAGAACGATGCGAACATCCGCCGGGTGGCCTGGCGGCTGCGCGACTTCGCAAACAGCCCGGACGTGAACTTCAGCAACGTGCTGCGCCTCTTCTTCGACCGGACGGGTGAACTGTCCACGCGCACCCTGTACGCGCAGAACACCAACACCTTCGCCGACGAGAAGGTCAAGCTGACGTATGGCGCCAAGTACCTCTCGATCGCCGCGGACTTCATCAACAATGGCAACACCGAGCCCTCGACCACCTCGGCGCCAGACGTGGCGCGCCCCAACGTCTCGATTCCCACGGACGGGGGCATCCTCCCACAGGTCGGGCTCGTGGTCGCGCCCAACGACCGGGTGCAGTTCTTCGGGAACGTGTCGCAGAACGTGAACGCGTACCCGTATTCGCCGCAGTCCGGGGTGTACAATACCAACGCCCAGGCGTTCGACTTCTTCAAGGCGAACACCAAGCCGGAGAAGGCGACCACCATCGAGGCCGGGCTCCGGACGCGCACGCCGCGCGTGGAGGCCTCGCTGGCCGTGTACACGATCGCCTACAGCAACCGGCTCATCGGCGTGGCCGTGTGCCCGCTGACCGCCACCTGCGTCTCGTCCTTCGCCAATGTGGGTGACGTGGCCACCCGCGGCGCCGAGGGGTTGCTTGGCCTGCGGCTGGCGCCCGGCCTGACGTGGACCTCGACCGCCTCGCTGAACAGCTCGGAGATCCAGGACGACTACAAGAGCGGAACAACGACGGTGGCCTCGAAGGGCAAGACGGTCGTCGACGCCCCCGGGGTGCTCCTGAACTCGTCGCTGCGCTATCAGCGCGACGGTCTCATGGCGAGCGGTGCGGTGCGCCATGTCGGCAAGCGGTACTTCAGCATCCTCAATGACATGGTGGCTCCGGCCTACTCCACCGTGGATGCCTCGCTGGGCTACACCTTCAAGTCGGTCGGGGCCCTGCGCGGCCTGTCGATCCAGCTCAATGCCCTGAACCTGCTCGACGAGTCGTTCATCTCGACGGTGGGCACGGGTGGATTCTCGGTGAGCGGCGACCTCGAGACGCTCATGGCCGGACAGAAGCGCCTCCTGTTCCTCACGGTCGGCACGTCGTTCTAAGGGCCTGGTGCGATGGTCCCCGGCGCGGAGCCGGGGGCCATCCGCCGCCGCATCAGTACGCCGTGCCGGCCACTCCCGCCTGGCAGGTCGAACAGGACGGCCCGTGGCCGTGCGCGACGGTCAACAGGTCCCCGACCGGGAGCGGTCCCTGGCCGAGGCACTTCGCCATGGAGACCCCGCTCGACGTCCCGATGCGGGTGGCCCCTGCCGCGATCATGCGGAGCGCGGCCTCGCAGTCGCGCACCCCACCCGACGCCTTCACCCCCAGCGCGTCGCCAACGACCATGCGCATCAGCGCGACCGCCTCGGACGACGCCCCGCCGGCGGCATGAAATCCGGTGGACGTCTTCACGTAGTGCGCCCCCATCTCCCGTGCGAGGGCGCTCGCCTTGATGATCTCCACCGGGGTCAACGCCGCCGACTCGATGATCACCTTGACGAGGTGCCCGCGCGCCGCGCGCACCACGGCCGCGATGTCCTCCGCCACATGGTCCCAGTCATTGGACTTGATGTGCCCGAGGGCCACGACCATGTCGATCTCGGTCGCCCCATCCCGGACGGCGACCTCGGTTTCGTGGGCCTTGGCGGCCGAGCTGGTCGCGCCGAGCGGGAAGCCGACGACGGTGGCGACGGCGACCCCGGAGGCAGCGAGCTGCTTCGCACAGCGCCCGACCCATGAGGGATTCACGCAGACGGCGGCGAACCGGAGTTCGCGCGCTTCTGCGCAGAGTTTGTCGATCTCGGAGGCGGTCGCCTCGGCCTTGAGGAGCGTGTGGTCGATGAAGTCGGCGATGCGCGCCTGGTCGCGGACCCAGCGGACGCCGGCCGGGGGCGAGTGCGTGGAAATGCCGGGGTTCGCAATGGCAGGATGATGGTCGCGGCGCGATCCGGTGGTAGGCTGTCGTTCGGGGGGGGCCCCCCGCCCCGTCACCTGGTCGCGCGCCGCCAGTTCCCGGGCCACGGCCTTCGCCAGCTCCCGCAGGTCCATCGTCATGCCGCATCCTCCGGCAGCTCGCCGGTCATCAGGTCGACTCGATCCACCACACCCACCACCACCGCCTGGGCCGGGATCTTCGCATTCTTGAACAGCGCCCGCGCCGCGTTCCCCTCCTGCACCACCAGCACGCGCTCCCCCACCCCGACCCCGATCACGTCCACACCGA
>JAEUJL010000224.1 GCA_016794835.1 Gemmatimonadota bacterium
CTCGGGGGTGGCGTGGGAAGGTTCCGGGCGGATCGAGGGCGATTCGCTGGTCGCTGGACTGGCCATCGTCGGTGCGACGACCCCGGGCGGCGTGATCGTGGCGCACGCGCGCGATGCCCGGACGCTGCAGGTGCGGTTCCGTCCCGGGACAGCGGCGCCGCTGGACCTTACGTTCATGCGCGAGGAGTGAGGCGCTCCGCGTAAGGGCAGGTTCTGGCCCCTCGTGCGCCAGGCATCCTCGCCCGGTCATCAACGGACTGCTTCACCTCCCTGGACGCCGAACGCACCCTGTCACTGCCTCACTGCCCGGTACGCATGCACCAACTGCCCGCCCTCCGGTTGCTCTGGTGCCTGCTTGGTGCCGCGAGCGGGATTGCCCTCGCCCTCCACCTGGTGGGCCCGCCGCACAATACCTTCGTCCTCGCATCATTAGGCGGTAGCTCCGTCTTCCTCTTCGGCCTCACGCGCGCTCCCGCTGCGCAGCTGCGTGCCCTTCTGGGAGGGCACCTGGGGACTGCCGCCATCGGGATCGCCTGCGCCCAGACCCTCGGCTCCTCGCTCGTGGCGTATGCCGCAGCGGTCTCGCTCGCCCTCGGCTTCATGCTCCTGACGCGCACCGTCCACCCGCCCGCAGGGGCGAACCCGGTCATCATGGTGTATGCACAGGCCTCATGGCCGGCCCTGCTCAACCCGGTGCTGCTTGGCGTGGGCACCCTGGTGGTTGTCGCGATCGTCTGGAGCCGGCTGTATCCCGGGCTCGTGCGTTACCCGGTCACACCATGGGAGCCGTCGCCACCATCCATCAACTGGGGTGGGTGGCTCGAGTGATCCCTGCGGGGGGCTAGTGGCGGTCGCCTGGTACCTGCACCGGCACGTTCTCGAACTGCTGCCCCTTGGTCTCGATGCGGGACAGGATGCCGGTGAAGGCCGTCACTCCCTTGAGCTGCGGGACATCGGCGGCAAACACCGAGGTGCTGCTCGCGGTCTCGCCGGAGAGGGTGTTGGCCACGCCGGCGAGCGTTACCCGCACGGTGTCCGTCGCTGGGGCGACCACGAGCGCGAGCGCGAGGCTCCCCTGGGTGAGCGCCACGCTGCCCTCGGCCTCGCCGTCGAGCGAGTAGGCCGTCAACCGGCCGGTGGCCGTATCGACCACGAGCTCCAGGTGTGCGAACTCCTCGCCCAGCTCAACGAGCGTTCCCCCGTGCGGGGCCTCATGTTCGTGGCCCTCGTCGGAAGCGACCGTGGCGCTGGGGGCGGCGGCGGTGTCCTGGGGGGTCTCATTCCCGCTGCCGCAGGCCATGGCGAGGACCAGGGTGAGGAGGACTCCCAGAGGGCGTGCTGACATGATCGTCAGGAGAGCGGTGTGAGATTGGAGGCGACATCGGTGCGATACGCCTTGAAGGCCGGGACGAGGCCCGCGAGCGCGCCGACGATCACCATGCCGATGGGCGTGAGGACGAGCGCCCAGTCGAAGCGAAAGGCATCCAGCACGACGCCGGTCTGGGCCCGCACGATGACCGCGGCGGCGCCGATGATCGCGCCATAGACGAGGAAGCCGACGAGCGTACCGAACGCGGTGATCGTCGCCGACTCGAGG
>JAEUJL010000253.1 GCA_016794835.1 Gemmatimonadota bacterium
GCGCAGGCAGCGTCCCCCATCACTGCCGACGGCCATCGGACCGGCCGTCCCACGGGAGCCTTTTGTGCGCTTCACACGTTTCTTCCTCGGCATCGCGACGCTGGCCGTCGGCTCGCTCGAGGCCCAGCAGTCGTCCCGCACGGAACCCATCACCGGGTTACGCGACAACGCCACGGGCTACCATGCCCTGGTGGGCGCGCGCGTCGTCACGGCCCCGGGCCAGGTGCTCACCAACGCCACGATCGTCGTGCGCAACGGGCTCATCGTGTCGGTGGGTGCGGGAGCGGCGGCCCCGGCCGGCGCCCGCGTCTGGGACCTGAAGGGACTCACCGTCTACCCGGGCTTCATTGACGCCTCGGCGGACCTGGGGGGCGACGCTCCGCCGCAGGGCGGCGACGTCGGTCCTACGCACTGGAACCCGCAGGTGCGGGCGTGGTTCAGCACCACGGCCAACATCAAGGACGACTCGACCCGCCGCATTGCCCTGCGCTCCCTCGGCTTCGGGACGGTGCTTGCCGTGCCGCGGCAGGGGATCTTCCGCGGGAGTGCCTCGGTGATGAACCTCAGCGAAGGCGGCGCACGTGAGCGCGTCATGCGCCCCGACGTCGCGCAGTCGATCGGCTTCCAGCGGTCGTTCACCCTCGGGGGGATGTACCCCAATTCGTCGATGGGCACGATCGCCCTGATGAAGCAGACCTTCATGGACGCCGAGTGGTACCCGCGCGCCTGGGCGGCGTACGAGGCCAGTGGCCGCGCGCAGCGCCCGCCCGAGACCAGCGAGGCGCTCGCCGCCCTCGGCAAGGCGGTGAAGGGGCAGCAACCCGTCCTGTTCGAGACGACCAACGAGGAGGAGTACCTCCGCGCCGCCAAGCTCGCGCAGGACTACAAGCTGACGGCATGGTTCCGCGGCAACGGACAGGAGTACCGGCTTATCGACGTGCTCAAGGGACGCACCGAGCCGCTCATCGTGCCGCTGTCGTTCCCCGATGCGCCGAATGTCTCGAGCCCCGAGGCCGCGGCCAACGCGAGCCTCGCCGACCTGCGTCACTGGTACCTCGCGCCGACTAATCCGGGACAGCTTGCTGCCGCCGGCGTGCCGTTTGCCATCACGGCCGACGGCCTCTCGTCGCTGCAGCAGTTCCTCCCGAACCTTCGCACGGCGGTCGCCCGCGGGCTCACCTCCGACAAGGCGCTCGCCGCCCTCACGACCGTCCCCGCCACCTGGCTGGGGATCGACAAGACGCACGGCACCATCGCGGCAGGGAAGATCGCCAACCTCGTCGTGAGCGAGGGGGACCTCTTCACCGAGGAGTCCGCGGTCCGCGACGTCTGGGTGCAGGGGGTGCGTTACGGCGTCACCCGGCCCCCGCAGGTCGACCCGCGCGGCACCTGGACGATCACCTCCAGCGATCCCGGCGCCTTCACCAGCGCCACGGTGCGCATCGAGGGACCGCTCAACCGCATCCGTGGCACGATCGAGATCGCCGGCAAGCGGCCGGTGAACCTCACCTCGGCGCGCATCACCGCCGAGACCGGGCGCCTCGAGGCGACCTTCCCCGGCGAGGCGATCGGGCTCGAGGGCTCGACGTTGCTCGCCGGCTCGGTGCGCGAGCAGGAGTTCTTCGGCTGGGTGTCGCTGCCTAACGGGACCGACGCCACGTATCGCGGCACGCGCACGGAGGCGTACGAGGGACCCGCCCGGGGTGCCGTCGCGACCCGGGTGCCCAAGCTCGACCTGCCGTTCATGCGTCCCTCCATGGAGTTCGGGCGCACCGCGGCCCCGCCGCAGCCTGCGGCCGTGGTGGTGCGCAACGCCACGGTGTGGACGCAGGGGCCGCAGGGCCGCCTGCAGAACGCCGACCTGCTGGTGCAGGCGGGCAAGGTCGTGCGCGTGGGCCAGAAGCTCACCGCGCCCGCCGGCGCGATGGAGATCGACGCCACGGGCAAGCACGTCACCCCGGGGCTGATCGACCCGCACACGCACTCGGGCGTCACCGACATCAACGAGACGGGCTTTGCGATCGTGCCCGAGGTGCAGATGGGCGATGTCGTCACGCACAACAACATCTGGTTCTATCGCCAGCTGGCCGGCGGCCTCACCACCACGATGATCAAGCACGGCTCGGCCAACCCGATCGGTGGCGAGAACGTGTACGTGAAGACCCGCTGGGGCTCGCTGCCTGACGAGTACAAGATCGCGGGGGCGCCGCGCACGGTGAAGTTTGCCCTGGGCGAGAACCCCAAGCGGAGCCCGACGCGTTATCCCAACACGCGCATGGGCGTGCAGGAGATCATCCGCGACCACTTCCTCGCCGCACGCGACTATCGCAAGGAGTGGCAGCGCTGGGAGAAGGAGAAGACCGGGATCCCGCCGCGGCGCGACCTGCGCATGGAAGCGATCCTCGACATCCTCGACCAGAAGCTCCTCGTCTCGTCGCACGGCTACCGCGCCGACGAGTTCCTGGCGCTGGTGCGCCTCGCCGAGGAGTTCGGCTTCCGCGTCCAGACCCTCCAGCACGGCGTGGAAGCGTTCAAGATCGCGAGCGAGCTGAAGGCCTCCGGCGTCGCGGCGGTGGTGTGGAGCGACTGGGGCGCCTTCAAGATGGAAGCGTACGACAACACGACGTACAACGCCCGCCTGCTCATGGAGGCTGGCGTCGTGACCTCGCTGCACTCGGACAACTCCGAGATCTCGACGCGCATGAACTGGGAGGCCGGTAAGCTCCTCCGCACGGGCGTCGAGGAAGTGGCCGCCCTCTCCACGGTGACGAACCAGTCGGCCAAGGCCATCGCCATCGACAATCGCGTGGGGTCGCTGGAAGCCGGAAAGGACGCCGACTTCGTCATCTGGAACGGCAACCCGCTGTCGCAGTTCACCAAGGCCGAGCAGACGTGGGTGGACGGCCGCCGCTACTTCTCGCTCGACGAGGACAAGGCGTTGCGTGCCGAGACCACACGGCAGCGCGCGCAGCTCATCCAGGCCGTGCTGGCGGCGACGCCGGCCGAGGGCACCCCTGCCGGTGGCGCGCCGGCGCGTCCCCGTGGTCCCGGAGGCTCGCGCTAAATGACTCCCTCACCCCTCACGAGACTCTCGACCTCTCGCCCCATGACCTTCACGACAACGCGCGCCGTGGTTGCCCTGGCGCTGTCGACCCTGCTCGGCGCGCCGGCCCTCCGGGCGCAGGAGCGCATGACGGTCCCGCCGCAGGACAAGCCGGTGGTCCTCCGCGGCGCGACCATCCACACGGTGACGAAGGGGACCATCACCAACGGCACGATCGTGTTTGACCGCGGTCGCATCGCGGCAATCGGCGGTCCCGAGGTCACCGTCCCGGCCGGCGCCAAGGTCGTGGACGTCACGGGCAAGCACATCTACCCCGGACTCATCGACGCATACAGCACGGTGGGCCTCACCGAGATCGGCGCCGTGGATGTCTCCAACGACATCAGCGAGCTGGGTGACTTCAACCCGAACGTGCGCGCCGAGGTGGCCGTGAATGCCGAGAGCCGGCACATCGGGACGACGCGTTCGGCCGGCGTGCTGGTGGCCTTCAGCACCCCGGAGGGCGGAGTCATCTCCGGCCTCTCCTCCGCGCTCAACCTCGAGGGATGGACCTGGGAGGAGATGTCGATGAAGGGCGCCGCCGCGCTCAACGTGCGGTGGCCCGACCCGAACGCGCGCCCGCGCCGCTTTGGCGGTGGTGGGCGTGGACCGCAGGGCCCGCCGCCCAAGACCTACGCGGAGCAGGTGCAGCAGATCAAGGACTGGTTCGGCGAGGCACGGGCCTATCGCGACGCGGTGAAGAGTGGCCAGGACGTCCGCACCGACGCTCGTTATGCGGCGATGATCCCCGCGCTCGACGGCACGATCCCGGTGATCGTGGCTGCGGAGGGTGCCGCGCAGATCAACGATGCCATCACCTGGGGCAAGGCCGAGGGGGTGAAGCTGGTGATCCGCGGGGGGCGCGACGCGCTGTTCGTGGCCGAGCGCCTGAAGGCGGAGAATGTGCCGGTGATCCTGACGTCGACG
>JAEUJL010000305.1 GCA_016794835.1 Gemmatimonadota bacterium
CACCTGCGCCGGGCTCGGGTCCACCACCAGCAGCCCGTTCGACCCATCGAGCACCAGGGTCTCGCCACCGCGCAGGCGCTGCAGGGCATCGCGCAGGCCGACCACCGCGGGAATACCTAACGAGCGGGCGAGGATGGCGACGTGCGACGTGCGGGTGCCCGAGTCCGTCGCGATCCCGGCGATCGCCTCGCGATCCAGCTGCACCGTCAGGCTGGGCGTGAGGTCGTGGGTGACGAGGATCGCATTGGCCCCCTTGCGCACATCCACGGGGTCATGGTCCCCCAGGCCCAGCATGAGCGACAGCACGCGGATGTGGACGTCGGTGAGGTCGCCCACCCGCTCGCGCAGCATCGGGGCATGGCTGCGCGCGAAGTGTTGCCGGAACTCCTGCATGACGACGTCGAAGGCCTTTTCCGCCCCGAGGTTCTGGCGGATATAGGCCTCGACCTGGCTCACGATCGCGCCATCGTCGAGGATCATGCGCTGCGCCTCGAAGATCGAGGCCTCCTCGGCCCCGGCCTGGCGGGCGGCCCGGTCGCGCACGGCATCCAGGCGCTCCCGCGCCCGCACGAGGACCTCGTGAAACCGCGCGACCTCCGCCGGGATGTCCTCGTCGGGAATGATGCGCTGCGGCACATCCGGCACCTCCCAGCGCAGCAGGTGCGCCGGGCCGATGACGATGCCCGGCGACGCCGAGATTCCCGTGATGACGCGATCCATGGCTACCGCTCCCCGAAGCGATTCTCGAACAACGTCCCCAGGGCTTGCACGGCATCCTCGGCGTCGGGGCCGTTGGCGCGCAGCAGCACCGTCGCCCCGCACTCGGCGGCGAGCATCATCACCCCCATGATGCTCTTGCCATTCACCTCGAGGTCATCGCGCGACATCGTGATCTCGCTCTGGAACCTGGCCGCCACCTTGACGATCTCGGCGGCCGGACGCGCGTGGATCCCATTGCGGTTCGTGACCTGCAGGGCCCGTTCGATCATGTGACCACCGTGGCGAAGAGGACGAGCAGCACCAACAGACCCACACTCCACTTCCACACCTCGTACCGGCCCTGCAACCGGGCCACCCCCAGGCCGCCTAACGCGGCCGCGGCCAGCACCCCCGCCAGCAACACCGGATCCACCGGCCCGCTCACCCCGAGTCCGCGATACATCGCCAGGGGAATCGCCACGCCAGCCAGCAAGGCGCCCGCCCGGCTCACCCACGTCGGCCCCTGCCGGATCACCGGTATCCCCAGCGCCTGCGACACTTGGAGGCCACGGGAGAAGCCGACATGCAATCCCCAGACCCGCAGCGCAAGGTGACCGAGGTTGTAGGTGCCGAGGAAGACGAGCAGCGTCCGCCCCGGCCCCGCGCCCAGGCCAAAGGCGAGCAGGCCGCAGAGCACGCTGAGCGGCAGCCAGCCCGCCCAGATCAGCCGGTCCCCCGACGCACCCAGCGGCCCGCACAACGCCGAACGAAAGCGCTCGATCCGCGCGGGGGGTGTGCCCTCCAACTCCGCCCGGGCCAGCGCGCCGACCGCCACGGACGCCATGTAGGGATGCGCATTGAAGTACTGGCTCTGTCGCGCCAGCGCCTCACGATAGGCCTCCCCACCCACGCCCCCGGGCAACAGGCGCAGCGCGGGCTCGATGACAAAGCCCACGCCCGAGCCGACCAGCGTCTC
>JAEUJL010000320.1 GCA_016794835.1 Gemmatimonadota bacterium
AGGATCGGATGGGGTGATCGGGAGTCGAACGGATGATCATGGGAACGCTCGGTACGAGGGGGTGGACGTCGTGATGAAGCTGCGCACACGGGGCCGGGTTCCCAAGCTACGCCCGGGACCGGGCCTCCGGATGGCCCGTCCACCCACCACGAGCCGTGTGACCCCACCGTTTCACCGGCGTGCGCCTTGTCCGTGCCGGGGCCGTCGCGTAGTCTAGCGGCGCGCAGGATCCAGTTGGCCCCTTCCATCCAGGGAGCAGGGAGACGGTGGAGTCGCCATCCGAAGGGGACCGCCGGGCTGGGCCACCAGCCATCGACGAGCTCTACAGCCTCGCGTATGACGAACTGCGCCGGCTCGCCGGCGCGGTGAAACATGGTGACCCGTTCGCCACGGTCACGACGACCGCCCTGGTGAATGAGGCATGGCTCAAGCTCGCCGCCTCCCCGCACTTCCGCATCGTGGACGAGCGGCACTTCAAGCACATCGTGGTCCGCGCCATGCGCCAGGTGCTGGTGGACTCCGCGCGTCGACGACGAGCCGGCAAGCGCGCCGGGATCCACGTCCCGCTCGACGATTCCCTCCCGCTCCCTGAACATCCCGAGGAACGCGTCCTCGCCATCGACGCGGCCCTCCAGAAGCTTGCGGGGCTGAGCGAGCGACAAGCCCGCATGGTCGAGGCGCGTTTCTTCGGGGGCCTGGATGTGCCCGCCACGGCCCAGCTGCTCAACGTCTCGGAAGCGACGGTCCAGCGCGACTGGCGCCTGGCGCGGGCCTGGCTCGCCGTCGAGCTGGGTGACGCCGGCCGCCAGCCGTGACCGCGTTGGCCGCGCCGCTGCGCAACTGACGGCGAAGGCCAGATGCTCACCGCACCCTCACGCCGCACTGACTGATGAACCTGTCGACCGAGGAGTGGGCACTGGTCGAGCGGCTGTTCCACGAACTCGTTGACGTGGCACCGGAGGCACGCCGGGCACAACTCACCTCGCACGCGATCGCCTCACCGGTGGTCGCGGCCGCAGTGCAGCAGCTGCTCGCCGCCGAATCCACACTCGACGTCGACGCATCGCTCCAGCCGGAAATCGCCGCGCTCCTGGCGCCGTCAGGCCCCCGTGACCTCCCCACAACCCCGTTCGGCCCGTACCGCATCATCGGATGGCTTGGCGACGGCGGCATGGGGGTCGTCTACCTCGCCCGGCGCGACGACGTGGGTGCCGAGGTCGCGCTGAAGGTGTTGTGGGATGCGCCGCTTTCTCCGCTGCGGCGCGCCCGCTTTGCCGAGGAACAACGCATCCTCGCGACCCTGCGTCACCCCGGCATTGTCCCCCTCTACGATGCCGGACAGACGGACGACGGCACCCCGTGGTTCGCCATGGAGCACGTGGACGGTGCGCCCCTCACACAGCACTGCGAGGCGCAGGCGCTAGCAACCAGGCAACGCCTGTTCCTCTTCCGCGACGTGTGCCAGGCGGTTCGCGCGGCCCATGAGCGCCTCGTCGTGCACGGGGACCTCAAGCCCGCCAACATCCTGGTGAACCGCGAGGGGCGCGTGCGCCTGCTGGATTTCGGCATCGCGTCGCGTCTCGACGCGGGGGACACCGGTGTGACGCTCCGCCACCTCACACCCGCCTACGCCGCCCCGGAACGGCGCGCCGGCGAAGCAGGGACAGTGTTGGGTGATGTCTTCGCCCTCGGCGTCATCCTGGTCGAGCTCCTCACGGGGCAGCGGCCGGGCGGGCGCGTCGTCGCCAAGGACCTGCGGTCGGCTCCTGGCGAGGATCGGGCCGACCTCTCGCACATCTGCCGGACCGCCACGGCCGCCAGTGCCGAGGCGCGGTATCCCTCCGTCGAGGCGCTGCTCCGCGACCTGGGGCACTACCTCGCGGGACGTCCGCTCGAGGGCAGCCAGGGCCGCGCGGCGTATCGCTTGCGCAAGTTTGTCAACCGACACCGTGCCGCCGTCGTCGCGGTGAGCCTGGCCACCGCAGCGGCCATGACGGGGCTGGCCCTGCACACGCGAGCCCTCACCAACGCGCGGGACGCCGCCCTCCTCGAGGTCGAGCGCACCACACGCCTGCGCCAGTTCCTTGAGAACCTCTTCCAGGGCGGGCAGGCGCCGGAGGCGTCAGACTCGATCCGCGTCGCCACCCTCGTCGCGAACGGCATCCGCGAGGCCCGGGCCCTGACGATGGACCCGGGCATGCAAATGGAGCTGCTCGAGTCGCTGGCCATCGTCTCCGAGGGCATGGCGCAGTACGCACGCGCCGACTCACTCATCCGCGAGGCGGTGGACCAGGGCCAGCGGCTGTATGGCCTCTCCGACCCTCGCACCCTGCAAGCGCGCGTCCGCGCCGCCCGCGTGTTGATCCTGCGCGACAGCAGCGCGGCCGCTGAACGGCTCCTCCGGGAGGTGATCGCGACGGTTCGGCCTGCCGACCAGGGCCACCCGGCCCACGCCGAGGCCTGGCTCGAACTGGGCAAGCTGCTGCGCGTCGTTGGGCGGACGGCGGAGGGGTCGGACGCCCTGCGTCGTGCGGTCGCCGTGCGCCATGCACGCGACACCCTCTCCCTGGGGTTCGTCGAGGCGCTGCGCGAGCTCGGCAATGCGGCGGGCGCCGGCGGACAACTCGCCGTGGCCGACACGGCCTGGGCACGGGCACTCCCGATCGCACGTCGCCTGCTCGGCCCGACCCACCCCCAGGTCGCGTTCCTGCAGGCCAACCTCGGGAATACCGCGTCGCAGCGCGGGGACCTGCCTGCGGCCGCCCAGTACCTCCGCGGATCGGTCGGCGCGCTCGGCGCCTGGTACGGCACCGACCACTACCTTGTCGCTGCCGCTGAGTATGTCCTCGTGCAGACCCTCGTCCGCCAGTCCGCACTCGCCGAGGCCGACACGCGGATCGCCCGCGTGATCGACGTGTATGCACGGACCCCGCTCCTCGGTCCAACCAGCCCGAACTACGCCCTGGCCATCGGCCTCCGGGGCACCGTGCGCGACCGCACCGGAGACCGGCGCGCGGCCCGCGAAGACTACGACGCCGCAGCAGGCCTCCTGCGCCGCGCATGGGGCCCGGCCCACAAGGACGTGCTGAACTTCGAGGCCAACGCCGCACTCACCCACGCCCTGGAGGGCCGCGCCGATAGCGCCATCCGCATGCTCACGCAGGTCGCCGCCCGCGCGGACTCCGCCCTGGGCCCCCGGAGCCTGCACGCCGCACAAATCCACCTCCACCGCGCCACGGCCCTCATGCAGGCGCGTCGATACGACGCGGTCATTGCCGCGTCCGTCCCGGCCTTGTCGGTGCTGGACTCCATCCTCGGGGGCCGCGCCACCGCGACCACGGCGGCTCGCGAAACCCTGGCCGCCGCCTATGCCGCCCTGGGCGACACCATCCGCGCCCGCATCACCCGCGACGAACTGGCCGCGCTACGCCGCCCCGAGTAGCCTCCAGCATGGCAACACCACCGGACGACACCCCGCGTGGCCGGCTCGTCACCAATCCGTCCGAGCTGGACCTCGTCGTACACACGCTCACCCTGGACGAACTCCTCGCCGGAGCCCGCGCGGGCGGACGGAGCCACGTGGGTGAACTGCATCGTCGATTTGGGCCCGACATCCTCCGACGCCTGCAGGCCGAGGACTCGACCGTCACCGCCGCCGAGATCCTGTCCGATGTGTTCATGCGACTCCCGCACGCGCTCGCGTCGTATGAGGACCACGGGAAGTTCGAGGCCTGGCTGTACGTGATGGCCAAGCATGCCCTGACCGACAAGCGCCGCAGGCGGCGACGGTTGCCGGACCAGATGCCGTCCGGTGGGTTTGAGGTCGCGGACACCGGTCGGCCAGGCCGCACCTGGGAACGAAACGAGGTCATTGATCGCCTCGCGGCCTGCCTCGCGGAACGCCCCCGCGAGGTGTGGCTGCGCAACCTGCAGGGATTCACGGATCAGGAAACCGCGGCCTGGCTCGGCATCACCGCCAACAACGTCGCACAGATCCTGTTCCGGGCCCGCGCGCGGATCCGCGCCGAAGCGGCCGCCATCGGCCTGACGCCGTCCGACCTCACGCACCCTCCAGACTGAGCAGCGTCGGACGGGGACCCGCGCACCGTCATCGCGTCCCTCGATGAACGCGCGGGCGCGCTGTGGTCGCCCGGGTTCCGGCGTCCACGCCGGTGCTGCCGGCACGACTGCCGGTCAGGATCGGGAGCCCCACGCCACCGCCACTGCGCGTCGTGTCGGCGCCCGTCCCTACATCGGCGTGGGCAGCGGCGCGGCGTTCCCGTCCCGTGGAGTCGTCCGGGGATGTGGCGTCCCCGCACGCCAGGCCGGAGACCGCGAGGATGAGGGCGAGAAGGACACGGGAGAGCGAGACGCGTTCCATGGGGGAGCCTCCTGGGGTGAGGGCCGGATGCGGCCTCCGCATCGCGACCGGTGCACCCGGGCAACGTCCCCCGGCGGCCCGTTCTTACAGCCCGAGATTCCCCCCCGTCACGGCGATGACAGAGGAGGCTCCCTTCCTGCGCAACGACCAGTACGGCGTGTACCGGAGCGGTCTCCTCGCCGCGCAGCGGCCCCGAGTCCGGCGCGAGGGGTTGTCCGGGGTCCTGCACCAGTGCCAATTCCCGGGTGGCGGGGAAGATTGGAGCAAGCACAGGAGCGGGCGGCGGGCCCGGCAACGGACTGGTGACAGCACGAGAGCTTCGGCCCGGGACCCTCCTGGCCACGCGATATGAGATCGTCGAGCGCCTCGGGTCCGGGGGGTTCGGCTCGACCTTTCGCGCGCGTGACCGTTCGCGCTTTGACGCCGACTGCGTCGTCAAGGAGTTGCTGTCCGCGCGACAGGAGAACGACACGGCGCGGCGGCTCTTTGAGCGCGAGGCGCGCGTGCTGCTGGAGCTGCGCCACCCGCAGATCCCGACCCTGCACGCCTACTTCGAGGAAGGCGGCCGCTTCTACCTCGTACAGGACTTTGTGGACGGCGAGACACTCGACGCACGGCTGCGACGCGACACGCGCCTGCCGGAGTCCGAAGTGCGGCATATCGTCGGCAGCCTGCTCGACGTGCTCGAGTACCTGCACGCACGGACGCCCCCGGTCATCCACCGGGACATCAAGCCGGCGAATGTCATGCTGGGCGCCGACGGCCGGGTCTTCCTGATCGACTTTGGCGCTGTGCGAGAGGCGATCGGCGGCGGCGACGAGCAGGGGACTGCGATCGGGACGGCCGGCTACACCCCGCGCGAGCAAGCCGTCGGGCGTCCGCGGCCCTCCAGTGATCTCTATGCCCTTGGCGCGACCGCGCTGGAAGCGGTGACCGGGCTGCACCCGCTCGAATGGCACTCGGCCCGCACCGGCAAGTTGGACTGGAAGGGACGCGTCTCGTGTTCGGACGAGTTCGAGGCCTTCCTCGACGGGATGCTCGCCGAGGTGCAGGACCGCTTCGATTCGGCGGACCACGCCCGCGCTGCCTTGCGCGGCACCACAACCCCGGCGGCAGCGGTTCCCGAGACGCGCGAGGCCGTACCCGATGGCCAACCGAGCGGGCGCCGCACGCTGTATATGGTTGGCGTTGCCGCCGCACTCGTGGCATCCATCCTCGCATGGGCCAGGCCTTGGGCAGGCGGAGGCAAGGACTCCTCGGTCGAGGTCAGGCCGCCCAGCGCGGCCATCGCGACTCCGCCCGGCCACGACACCACACCGCCTGCGACAGGACCCGGGACAGCCCCCGTTGAGGCACCCGTCGTCCGGGCACCCGCCCCACGGCCGGATGCCGCGCGTCCGGCCGCGCCCCCGCCCGTTGCCGCGCCGGCGGAACGCGTGTTGGTGGCCCCACCTCGGACCGACTCGACGCGTGCAGCGCCCACGCCCTCACAGGAGCTGCGCGACGCCTGCGCGCGGCTGCTCGAGCGCATCAGCCTGGGCGAACGCCTGTCAGACGCCGAAACAGACAAACTCAAGAAAGAATGCCGCAGCGCCACACCGTGACCCCGGCCCGCCGACCCGCGTGGGCGTGCCTCCTCCTGCTGGGCGCGCTGTCCGGGTGCGCCTCGGCGCCCGCGCCCGCGACCCCTCCCGCCCCCGCGGCCGCCCCCGCCGACGCCACATTGGCCGACGCCGCACAACGCATGGCCGTCGACCTCGCGTCGCAACTCGGTGCTGGCGCGGCGCGCAGCGTGGTCGTCGATCCGATGATCGACCGGACGACGGGCCAACAGACCGAACTCTCGCAGCGCGTACAGGGCGCCCTGGTGCCGGCCCTCGGCGCTGCGCTCAAGGACGCGACCCTGCTTCCGCTGGACGCCACCAACGAGGCGAAGGCGCGATTCGTCCTCACCGGGACGGTGTCCCTCGCGGCGGCCCCCGACGGCTACCTGGTCAACATCGCCCTCACCGACCGCCCCAGCGGCCTGGTCGTCGCCCAGTCGGCCGGGCGCTTCAAGGGTGCCGGCGGCTCCGTCGCGCCGACACGGTTCTACAACGACTCGCCCTCCCTCGTACGCGACCGGTCCGTGGACGGGTATGTCCGGACCGCCGAGACACGGAAGGGCAACGCCGCCGACGCCCTGTACGTCTCCCAGCTTCCCACGGCCGCGATCCTCGCCGACGCCCTCGACGCCTACAACGCCGGCCGCTGGGAGGTTGCCCTCGCAGCCTACAACAGCGTAGCAGCGCGCGCCGACGGCCAGCAACTGCGCACCTTCAATGGCATCTACCTCGCCAATGTCCGGCTGGGCCGCCTGGCGGACGCCGAAACCGCGTTCGGCCGGATCGCCGCCCTCGGGCTCGCCACAAACAACCTCTCGGTGAAGCTCCTCTTCCGGCCAAACAGCGCCACCGAGTTCTGGCCTGGGCGCGACCTCGCGGGGATGTACCCGATGTGGCTGCGCCAGATTGCCCGGGCGATGCAGGCGAACGGCGCGTGCCTCGACGTGGTGGGTCACACGAGCAAGAGCGGCACCGAAGCCCTCAACGAGCGGCTCTCCCGTGCGCGCGCGGAGACCGTGCGACGCCTCCTGGTGGCCGAGCGGGCGGCCCTGGCGGCCCGCCTGCAGGCGAGTGGGATGGGGTTCCGCGAAACGATCATCGGCACCGGCAGCGATGACGCCGCCGACGCGCTCGATCGCCGCGTGGAGTTCAAGGTCACGACCTGCCCGGGCTGACGGGTTCAGGCGGCACCCACACGCCCGTCATGAAGCCAGGGGTCGAGTAAAGCCGGCGCGAGCCACCCGCTCGCGTCACCCGTGCTCCTCGTGCTCCATCCGTTTCCAGTTCCTCGATCGGCCTCAGCCCCCCAGTTTACCCGATCATGGATCTCCTGATCGGGTACCTCCGGAAGCACGCCGGCCTGGTGGCCGTGGCCCTCACCCTGGCCGCGATCAACCAGGTCTTCGCGCTCTTGGACCCGCTGATCTTCCGGTACCTCGTCGACCGGTATGCGATGCGGCACGCCGAGCTGCCGGCGGAGGTGTTTTACAGCGGCGTGGGGCGGTTGCTGGCCGCACTGGTCGGGGTCGCGCTCGTCTCGCGCATCGCCAAGAACTTCCAGGACTACTGCGTGAACATCATCACGCAGCGCGTCGGCACGCGGCTGTATACGGATGGCATTCGCCACGCGCTCGCCCTGCCGTTTGTCGCATTCGAGGACCAGCGCTCCGGGGAGACGCTCGGTCGCCTGCTGCGCGCGCGCGCCGACGTGGAGAAGTTCGTCGCCTCGCTGGTGAACGTGGCGTTCATGACCCTGGTCGGGATCGTCTTCGTCACGATCTACGCGTGGACGATCCACTGGCTCGTCGCCCCGGCGTTCCTCGTCGCCGTCCCGCTGCTTGGCGTGCTCAGCCTCGTGCTGAGCCGGCGTATCAAGCCGATCCAGAAGGAGATCGTGCGCGAGACCACCGCCCTCGCCGGCAGCACCACGGAATCGCTGCGCAACATCGAGTTGGTGAAGAGCCTGGGGCTCGTGAACCAGGAAGTCGAACGGCTCAACGCCACGACCCGCGCGATCCTGCGGCTGGAACTCAAGAAGATCCGCTACCTGCGTTCGCTCTCCTTCGTGCAGGGCACCTCGGTGAACCTGGTGCGCACCGGGATCCTGCTGCTCATGCTGGTGCTGGTGTACCGGGGCGACGTGACGGTC
>JAEUJL010000321.1 GCA_016794835.1 Gemmatimonadota bacterium
GGCCTGATGCCGGCCTCCGCGTACCCCATCGCTTCCTTCAGGTACGCTCGGATGGTGTGCTCCATCGCGGCGACGCGGGCGTTGTCCGTGAAGCGCAGCATGTCGGGATACCGGGTGTTCGGCCCCTGCTTCTCCAGCACGCCCTCCGGGTCCTTCATCAGCGCGGCATCAAAGAAGCTCAGCCGGAAGTCGCCGCGGAGGGCGCCAATGATCGCGATGTTGCGCCCGTGGTGCATGTAGCAGGGATGCGCCCACTTGACCGTCTCGACGAGCTGCAGGTCAAGGCACAGGCGCCGCAGCGCGTTCAATCCCCCGATCCATTGGCGGGTGGAGCAATCCGGGGTGGCGAAGCGCTCACAGCGGCCGCACCCCAGGGTGAAGAAGTCCTCGATGTCCGTGATCACGCCCGCGCTAGCGAGGAAGTGCGTTCCAGGCCGCCTCGTTCACGGCATCCAGCTGTCGCTCCATGAGGATCACCCAGCGCCCCTGGTGCTTCACGAGCAGGGTCTCCAGCAGGCGATAGCTCGGCGTGGCGACCCCCGCCTTGTCGAACACCGTGTACTTGAAGATGCCGGCCTCGAACGCCGTGGTGGCGTTGTCCTGCCGCTTGGAGAAGCGAAACTCCACCGTCGCGCGGTTGCCCTTCGCCTTCTCCTCCACCATCCCCTTGCCCCACCCATCGAGCGCCGCGCGGATCGACTGCGTGCCGGTGCTTGAGACGAGGACCGCATCCGGGTGATACACACGCCCCATCGCGACGATGTCGCGATTGACCACGGAGGCGGAGACCGGCTTCCAGACGTCTGCGTCGATCGCGGCGCTGGTCGGTTGCGCGCTGAGTGGCAGGCTGGCGACCGCGACCGTGATCGCCAGGAGGCGGATCCAGCGGGCCTTCGTCAGGTGGGGCATCCGGTATTCCTCGCGGAAAGGGGGAACGACCACGGAATCTATGCGCGGATGTCTCAGCTGCTACGCAGCGCCTGCACGGGATCCAGCCGCGCCGCTCGCCAGGCCGGCACCGCGCTCGCCGCGACCGTCACGGCGAGGAGCACGAACCCGACGATGGCGTAGGTGCCCACCTCCGTGGGTTGCGTGTCATACAGGATGGAACGCAACGCCCCGGCCACCCCCAGGGACAGCACCCCCCCGATGGCGACCCCAAGCGCGCCAAGCCGCAACCCGCTGGACATCACCTGCCGCACCACCTGTGCGGGCGCCGCACCTAACGCCATGCTCACCCCGATCTCCCGGGTCCGTTGGCTGACGGAATAGGCGACGATCCCGTAGAGCCCCACCGCGACCAGGACCAGCGCGGCCACCGCGAAGATCCCGAACACCATCGCCGTGAGGCGTGGTTCGGCCGCCTGCAGCCGGACCAGGGTCTCCATCGGTTGCAGCTCCGTCACCGGCAGGGTGCCATCCATCGCCTGCAGCTCACGGCGCATCGCCGCCCCCACCTGGGTGGGATCGCCCTCGGTCGTCACCGTGAACCACATCGACTTCCATGGGAACTGTGCGTGCGCAAAGTACATCGTCGGCCGCGGGAGCGAGTCCAGCGTCAGGTGTCGCGTGGCGCCCACCACGCCGATCACCGTCATGGTGGCTCCGTTGCTTAACGCAAGGCGCTGGCCAATGGGATCCCGGCCGGGCCATGCCGCATCGGCCAGCAGGTCGTTCACGATCACGACGCGATCGGTCGCGTCGTTGGTGTCCTCGCGAAACCGATCCTCCCCGGAGAACGCGCGGCCCCGCAGGAGCGGAATCCCCACGGTCTGGAAGTAGCCCGGGGTGACGACGCGCCACGAGCCACTCCGATAGCCCTCCTTCTCCGCCGTCGCACGCTCGGCGGCGGCGAAATCCATCGCGGTGTTCCCGCCGCTGAACGGCACGAGGTTGGTGGCGCCAGCGGCACGCACGCCCGGAAGCGCACGGAGCCGACGCGTGGCTTCCTCCACGTAGACGATGGCACGCTCCTCGTCGTACGCGGAATCCGGGAGCGTCACGTTCGCCACCACCACGCGGGACGGGACGAAGCCTGGATCTACCGACATCAAGCGACGGAACGAGGTCCCGACCAGCCCCGCCCCCACCAGGAGGATCGTGGCAAAGGCCACCGACATCACGATGAGCGCCTGGCGCGAACGGCCCGCATCGGCCACCCGCGTCCCGCTGCGCAGCAAGTCGTGGACGCGATCACCAGCGCGGGCTCCCCGCAACAACCGCGCGGCGGGCGCGAGCCCGAAGAGGACGCCGGTCCCGACGCAGATGGGGATCGCCACGGCGAGGACACGCCAGTCGATCACCAGCCCGGCGAGGCGCGGGATCGCCTCGGACCCGGTGGCGCGAATGATCGGCACCAGGGCCGCGGCAAGGGCAATCCCACCGGCGGCCCCAATCGCTGAAAGCAGCAGTGACTCGGTGAGCAGCTGGCGCACCATCCGCCAGCGGCCGGCGCCGAGCGCGGCGCGCACCGCCATCTCACGCTCGCGGGTCGCGGCCCGGGCAAGCAGCAGGTTGGCGACGTTCACGCACGCCATCCCCAGCAGGAGCGCCACGGTGGACAGCAACACCAGCATGCGGGCGTTGAGCTGTGGCGAGACATACCACTCGCGAAATGGCCGGACGGCGGCCGACCAGCCCCGGTTGTCCTCGTACTCCGTGGCAAGCTGGGCGGCCACTCCTTCCAGCTCCTGTCGGGCCTGGGACATCGTGACCCCGGCCTTGAGGCGCGCGACCCCCTCGTTGCGGTGGTCGCCGCGCGGATACTCCGGGATGGGGACCAGGGGCAACCAGACGTCTGTCCGGCCGGGGAAGTCGAACCCCGCCGGCATGACACCGACGATGCGGTGCGATCGGCCGTCCAGGTCAATGGAACGCCCCACGATCCCCCGGTCGGAGCTGAACTGGCGTTCCCACAATCCATGCGAGATCACCGCGACGCGCACATCGCCGCCGCGTCGATCCTCCTCGGGGAGGAAGGTCCTGCCTAACGCCGCCCCGACGCCGAGGGTGGGGAACAGCGTGTGGGTCGCCACGGCCCCGCGCACCCCCTCCGGCCCGCGCTCCGTGCGCATCGCCATCCGGCGTGCCTCGAAGATGGCAGCGGAAGAGAACGAGGTCGTCCGCGCCTGCCAGTCGAGGAAGTTCGACTCGGAGATCGCGAACTCCTGCCCCGACGGATTGCGCTCGCTGATGAGGAGAAGGCGGTCCGCATCCGGGAACGGCAGGGGCCGCAACATCACCGCATGGGCGATCGCGTAGATGATCGTTGCCGCGCCCAGTCCCACGGCCAGGGTCGAGATCGTCACGAAGGCGAAGCGCGGGGCGTTCGCCAGCTGGCGCCACCCCTGCCGCAGGTCCTGCGAAAGCTCGGCGCGCCACTCGAACCGGCGCCGCTCCGTGTCCCGGGCCTCACCCTCCGCGACGCATTCCGCCGCGACCCGGTCCACGCTCCCGAACCGGGCCCGGGCCTGGGCGCGCGCGTCGGCGGGAGAGACGCCCTGCGCCACCAGGTCCTGCTCGAGCATCTCCATGTGGTAGGCCATTTCCGAGGCGACCTCGTCCTCGACCGCCGGCTTCCAGAGTCGGGCGCGCAACTCACGCGCGAACCTCCCGAGTTCAGGCATGGGTCGGCTCCTGGTTCGGGAGGAGCACCTTGGCCACCGCGGTCGCAAAGCGTTGCCACTGCGCGGTTTCCACGCTGAGCCGAGCTCGCCCTTCATCCGTCAGGCGGTAGACCTTCACCTTCCGCTTGGTGTCGGAGAGCCCCCATTCGGCCTCGATGAGGCCGCGCCGCTCCATCCGATACAGGGCCGGGTAGAGCGACCCCTCTTCAATAAGAAGGGTGTCGTCCGTCGTGCTCGCGATCCACCGGGCGATGGCGTACCCATGGCGGGGCCCCCAGGCGAGGGTCTTGAGCACGAGGGTGTCGAGGGTGCCGTGGAGGAGTTCGGAGGATTCGGCCATGACGGGAGCGGGCGCGGGGTGGCGTGATACCCAGACTATCAAGGCCTACGTAGTCTAGTGCTGCCGGTTTCGTCGAATACGCCGGGATGTCATTACCATCCGGGACGAACGCAGCCCAAGCCCCTAATCGCGCCAGCACCATGGAGTTACTCTCGATCGCCTCGCTCGACTTCTCCCG
>JAEUJL010000341.1 GCA_016794835.1 Gemmatimonadota bacterium
TCTTCACCCGGCTGGGGCTGGTGGACAGCGAGTTGCGGCCCAAGCCGGCGCTCACCGCCTGGGACTCGATCTTCGCGCTGCCACGCCGGTGACACTTGCGCTGGCAAGGGAGGGAGGGACTATTCCCGTCACCACCCTTCCCGCCTGCCATGGTCACCCGTCGAGAGTTCGTTCGCACCAGCACAGCGGCCGTCGCCGTCGGCACCCCACTCACCGCCCTCGCGGCGGACGCCCATCGCGCACCTGAGGTGCTGCTGCGGCGCGCCGTGAAGCCGGTGGTGATCTCGGACTACTCCGGCTGGGAATTCCGGAACGGCGGCACGGAGAACGCCGTCCAGCGCGCCTTCCGGTTGATGACCGAGGGCAAGGACGTGCTCGATGCCCTGATTGCCGGTGTCAACATTCCCGAGTTGGACCCGCTGGAGACGGGGATCGGCTACGGGGCGCTGCCGAATGCCGATGGGGTGGTCCAGCTGGACGCCTCGTGCATGCACGGGCCGCGCAAGCGGGCCGGGGCGGTCGCCTGCATCGAGGGGGTGCGGACCCCGTCGCTCGTCGCGCAGGCGGTCATGGACTACACGGACCACCACCTGCTCAGCGGCGAGGGAGCGCGCGAGTTCGCGCGGCAGATGGGCTTTGCCGTCG
Organism: Gemmatimonadota bacterium; assembly: GCA_016794835.1. Classification (GTDB taxonomy): domain Bacteria; phylum Gemmatimonadota; class Gemmatimonadetes; order Gemmatimonadales; family Gemmatimonadaceae; genus RBC101. The sequence goes on from JAEUJL010000341.1 coordinate 646, forward strand.
AGGATGACCTCAACACGGAAAACTCCCGGCGCCTGTGGCGCGAGTGGCGACGTCGGGTCGATCCCGAGCACTGGCTCGACCCGAAGGGCAAGGAGCGGCAGCCCAAGCCGAAGCATGAACGTGATCCCGGGGAACTCGCCTGGCACCAACCGCGCAACACGGACTGGGAGTCGCGCGCCCTCGCCGCCGGCCGATCCATGGTGCGCGACGGCCTGGTGCGGGAAGGGAGCTTCTGGGGCACGATCAACTGCAACGGCATCAACGCCAATGGCGACGTCTGTGGAGTGACCACGACGTCGGGGCTCGCCTGGAAGATCCCCGGGCGCACCGGCGACTCTCCGATCCTCGGCGCCGGGCTCTATGTCGACAACGACGTTGGCGCGGCGGGCTCGACCGGGCGCGGTGAAGCCAACCTCTACAACCTGAGTTCGTTTCTCATCGTCGAGTCCATGCGGCGCGGGTTGTCGCCCAAGGACGCCGGGATGGAAGCGTTGAAGCGCATTCGCGCCAACACCATCGAGGCGCGACTGCTCAACGACAAGGGCAACCCGAACTTCAACATCCGCTTCTTCGTGCTCAACAAGCGCGGCGAGTTCGCCGGGGTCTCCATGTACCATGCCGGGGAGACCAAGTTCGCCGTCTGCACGGAGAACGGCGCCGAGGCTCGTGAGCTGGAGCCGCTGCTGGAGGGCGCCCCCTAGGCGGGATCGCGGCACCGGGGAACCGCGGGGGTTCGTGAGGGCCCTACCGCGCGACAGGGTTCCCCTGACGTCGAGCGGGCGAGCTGGGGCGCATCGTTCGCGCGTTGCCAGCCCATCCCCTCGTGCACGAGCCCCTGCCCATTGCCCCCGCCGACGCGAGCGCTGAGCCGTCGCCTGGTTCGGCGCCGTTCTCCGGCCTTGCCGCCCTCATCGGCAACACCCCGCTACTCGCCATCGATTGCAGCTTTCGCGGGCACCGACGCCGGGTCTTTGCCAAGCTCGAGTCGATGAACCTGACCGGGAGCATCAAGGACCGGATGGCCATCCAGATCCTGCACCATGCGGCGAGCTCGGGCGAGCTCCGTCCCGGGTCGCGGATCATCGAGGCCACGTCCGGCAACACGGGGATCTCCTTTGCGGCGCTCGGTCGCGCGCTGGGACACCCGGTCACGATCTTCATGCCCGACTGGATGTCCAGCGAGCGCATCAACATCATCCGCTCGTTTGGCGCCGACGTCGTCCTGGTGTCGCACGAGCAAGGCGGCTTCCTGGGATCGATCGCGCAGGCCGAGGCGCTGGCCGACGCGACGCCGGGCGCCTTCCTCCCGCGCCAGTTCTCGAACCACTGGAACGTGTATGCGCACGAGGCGACGACCGGCCCCGAGATCGTGACGCAGCTTAACGCCCACGGGCACACGCTGGATGCCTTTGTCGCCGGCGTCGGGACCGGCGGGACGGTGATGGGGGTCGGGCGCTACCTCCGCCGCGTCCACCCGGGCGCCAGGATCCACCCGCTCGAGCCGGCCAACTCCCCCACCCTGTCCACCGGCCACAAGGTGGGCAAGCACCGCATCCAGGGCATTTCCGACGAGTTCATCCCGGCCATCGTGGACCTCGACTTCCTCGACGACGTGATCGCGGTTGACGACGGGGACGCGATCCGCATGGCGCAAGCGCTCGCCTCATCGTTAGGCCTTGCCGTTGGCATCTCCTCCGGCGCCAACTTCCTCGGCGCCCTGGTGGCCGCCGACGCCCTGGGGGCGGGGGCGGATGTCGCGACGGTGTTCTGCGACTCCAACAAGAAGTACCTCAGCACCGACCTGATGCACGAGGAGCCCGTGCGGCCCGGCTTCCTGTCCCCCGACGTCACCTTGCACAGCTTCGACGTGATCCGACGCCACTGCGACTTCTGCCCACCGGGTACGCGCCCGGGCGCGGCATGAATCGCCGGCATTTCGTCGGGATGGCGGGTGGGCTCGCGGCCGCCGGCTGGTGGGCGCGGCATCGGTGGCCGCTACCCCAGGCCGGGAGGGGGTTGCCGCAACCGCCCATGGTGGGCGTGCAGGGCCTGACGCTGCGGGCGGCGCCGGGACCCGTGACCGTGGGCGGGACCCCGGTCGACGCGTGGCTCTACAACGCGGCGCTCCCCGCCCCTACACTGCGAGTGCAGCGCGGGGAACGCGCGACCATCACGCTCGAGAACCAGCTCCCTGAGCCCACCATCACGCACTGGCATGGGCTGGTCGTCCCCGAGGCCGCGGACGGACACCCGCGCCTGGCGATCGCCCCGGGCGCGACCTATCGCTACGACTTCACGGTGGACCAGCCGGCGGGGCTGGCCTGGTACCACCCGCATACCCACATGCGCACGGGATACCAGGTGCATCGCGGCCTGGCCGGGCTGGTCGTGATCGAGGATCCCGGTGCGCGCACGAGCGGGCTCCCGCCTGCCGAACGCGAGCTGCTCCTCGTGATCCAGGATCGCACGCTCGGCACGGGTGGCGAGCTGGCCTACGACCTGCGCGGGCCAGCGATGATGGCCGGCTACTTTGGGGACACGATCCTCGCCAACGGCGCACCATCGCCCGCACACCCGGCGGAGCCCGCGGTGTATCGCCTCCGCGTGCTCAACGGTTCCGCGTCACGCATCTATCGCCTCGGCCTGGCAGGTCCGGGCTCGCTGCGCGTCATCGGGACCGATGGCGGGATGGTCTCCGCCCCCATTCCCGTGGATGACGTGTGGCTGGCCCCCGCCGAGCGGCTGGATCTGCTCGTGGACCTCACGGGGGCGGCGGGCCAGCGGGTGACCCTGGAGACCCGCGCGTTCACCCTCCCCGCAGGCACCTTCGGCCCCCGGGGGATGGGGCGCGGCCCAGAGATGATGCGCGGGCGGCAGGGCGATGCCGGCCCCATCATGCATTTCGACGTCGGTCGCTCGCGGGTGATCGCGGCGCCCGCCGTGACCCTGGCCGCGCGCGCCATCCCGTCGTTGCCGCGTGGGGCCGCGGAGCGCCGGTTCGTCTTCAGCTCGATGATGATGGACCACACCATCAACGGGATGGCGTTCGACATGTCGCGTCGCGACGTCGTGACCACGGCCGGCGCCGTGGAACGGTGGACCTTCGTCAACGACGGCCCGGTCCCGCACCCGGTGCACCTGCATGCGGCCCACTTCGCCGTCCGCACACGCACCGGGGGCCGCGGGGAGGTCTACCCGTGGGAGCAGGGATGGAAGGACACCGTGCTGGTCCTCCCATCGGAAGTCGTCACCGTCGACGTGCACTTCGGCCCGCATCCCGGCCTCTTCCTGCTCCACTGCCACAACCTGGTGCACGAGGACATGGGGATGATGCTCAACGTCGCCCTCGAGCCCGCCTAACGTCGCGTCGACCAGACCGGGTGTGTGGGCAGGGCGGCGTGGTTGATCACCGCGCCCCCCTTCATCACCAGCTCCAACCGGCGAATGTTCTTGATGTCGGCGAGCGGGTCCGCGGAGAGGATGAGGAGGTCAGCCGCCTTCCCTGCCTCGAGTGTCCCGTAGTCGGCCAGCGCCTTGCTCGCGATCGCCCCGTTCTTCGTCGCGGCGGTCAACGCCTGGAGCGGCGTCATCCCCAGCTCGACGAATCCCTCGATGGCCGCCAGGGTGCCGAGCCCCGGCTCCTGCCAGTCCGGCTTGGCGTCGCGCCGGAATTCGGGGGCGAGGCCCAGGTAGTTGTCGGTGGCCGGTGCCGTGATGCACCCCGCGCGAATGAGCTTCTGCGCGTTCGCGCGACGAATGGCCATCCCCTGGTCACCGCGGTCACGACGTTGCTCGGCCCCCGTGCGTGCGCGCAGCAGCCCGCGCTGCACGGAGTCCGCGCGCAGCCTGGCAGTGGAATCCTCACGGGCTCGGCGCCGCGCGTAGTCGGCCCACGGCTTGCCGGTCATCGTGTTGGCGAGCATCCCACACACCACCTTCCGTTCGATGAAGAGCTGCACCAGCTCATCGGACATCGGGACGTCGAGCACTTCCGGATGCTGGACCAGGTCCACGCCGGCGCGCAACGCAATGCGCAGTCCCTCGGGGGTGGTCGAATGCGTCTCGGCCACCAGCCCGCGCGCGTGCACCGCGTCCACGATGACCTGGTGGGCGCGCTCGGAGAAGCCGATGAAGACCGGGAAGCCGAAGTGCGAGGTCCCGCCGAACTTGAGGAAGTCGACCCCCTGGTCCAGGTAGCGATTGATCGCCGCGCGCAGGGAATCCGGCTCCATGTTGACCAGGTCCTCGCCACCACCGGCGGCAATCGCGTCGTTCATCTGTTCCTGCAGCAGCGAGAGGTTCTCCGGGGGACGACCCGTGAAGGAGAAGGACCAGGGCCCGCCCCACCCCACGATGTTCCCGGCAAAGAGCAGGCGCGGGCCGATCGCCTCCCCGCGGTTGATGGCATCGCGCGTGGCCTTGAGCGGCGCGAGCATGCCATAGGAATCACGGATGGTCGTGACACCCACCTTCAGGTGGAGTTGCGCCGCCTCCAGCGCCACGGCGGCGAACCGATCCTGGTAGCGCGCGAAGTTCTCGAGCCCGCTGTAGATGGAGACATGGACATTCGCGTCGATGAACCCCGGGGTGATCCACTTGCCCTTCGCGTCGATCACCCGCGCACCACGCGGGACCGCGACCTGCGAGGACGGGCCGACGGAGACGATGCGCGATCCCCGGACGACCACCACGCCGTCCACGATGGGAGGGCCTCCGTTACCGTCGATGATGGTGCCACCGACAATGGCGGTGACCGGCTCCTGCGCGCGTGGCGCGACGAGGGCGATGGCGAGCAGGAGCGTAGCGTGCCGCAGGGCGCGCGAGACGTTCGGGAGCAGCATGGGCAGGGATTCGAGGACACCGCGAAGGTGTCCTGCGAGACTCGAGTGCAACAGGTGCCTTGACGCCGCCACTCCCGAATCCTCGATTCCGCCGTCTTGCGTCTTGCGTCCTGCGTCCTCCGTCCCACGTCCCGCGTCCCGCGTCTGCCCCACCCCCCTTTCCCTCCCCACGCAGTGTCCCTCCCCACCGAAGTCCTCGCCGCCGTCAACGACGTCACGCTCGATGCGCCCTGGGCACTGATCGAGCGGTTCACGACGCTCCGTCGCGAGCATCCCACCGATGTGGACACCGCGTGCGAGGAGATCGTCGCGCGGCTGCGCGCGCATGGGGTCCCGGTGGACGTCTACCGCCCCGAGTTGTTCCTCTCCCTGCCGGGGAAGGCGCAGATCACCGCCGGGGCGCAGCAGTTCCGGGCGAAGCCGATGGCCATGAGCGTCGCGCATCCGGCCGGGCTCACGGCGCCGCTCGCCTATGTGCCGGCGCGGTATGCGCGCAACGCCGACGAGATGTTCACCAAGGGCTTCGTCAGCGATGAGGAGGTCGACCTGCGGGGCAAGATCGTGTTGAGTGAAGGGTTCGGCATGCCAGGCAAGGTCGCCTACTTCGAGCAGCGCGGCGCCCTGGGGATGATTGCCGTCAATCCGGGAAAGAATGCCCACTGGGGGATCTGCACCACCGTCTGGGGCACGCCCGACCTGCGGGACCTGCCGCGCAAGCCGAAGATCGCCGTGGTCGCGGTGAACAACCCGGACGGCTCCGCGCTGATCGAGCTGGCCAAGGCCGGTGCCACCATCACCCTCACGAGCGAGGTCACCGAGGGCTGGTTCGAGTCCCCCGTTCCCGTGGTCACCATCCCCGGCACCGACGAACCCGAGAGCTTCGTGCTGCTCCATGGGCACTACGACTCGTGGGACTTCGGCATCGGGGACAACGCCGTGGGCGACGCGACCCTATTGGAGGTGGCCCGGGTCCTGTGGCAACACCGGGCGCAGCTCAAGCGGTCGGTGCGCATCGCCTGGTGGCCCGGGCACTCCACCGGACGCTACGCCGGCAGTACGTGGTTTGCCGATCACTTCGCCATCGACCTCTACGAGCACTGCATCGCCCAGGTGAACTGCGACTCCCCGGGCTGCCGGTGGGCCACCGAGTTCATCGACGTCTCCCTCATGGAGGAAACCGAGGGTTGGTGCGCGCGCGTCATCTCGGCGATCGCGGACAAGGAGCTCAAGGGGGAGCGCCCCCACCAGGCCGGCGACTACTCCTTCAACAACATCGGGATCTCGTCGTTCTTCATG
>JAEUJL010000351.1 GCA_016794835.1 Gemmatimonadota bacterium
CTGCTGCGCAGCGCCGTGGGTGCCCGGCCGGTCGAGACCCGGTCGCTCCGAAGGAGCCAGGCTCCCCAACGCGACGGGAACGTCATCACGTGGCGCAGCGCTCCGTTGGGGGTCAGCGGCACCTGGTGTGCCGACACGGTGCCGATTGCCGCACCGCTGCTCGACAACGAGGACGGAACCATCCAGTGGAATTGCCTCATGCCCCGGGCCGACGCACGCGTCACCTGCGGCGACGAGACCTGGGCGGGTCACGGGTATGTCGAGATGCTGCACGTGACCATCTCCCCGAACCGACTCCCCTTCCGCACCCTCCGCTGGGGCCGTCACCTGTCGGAACGGCATGCCGTGGTCTGGATCGAATGGGAAGGAGAGATCCATCGGCGATGGGTCTGGGTCGACGGCGTCCAACAGGCCGCCGCCTGCCTCACGGCAACCGGGCTTGATCTTGGCGACGGGCGGACGATCCGATTCTCCGCGTCTCGCGACCTGCGCAACCAGCCGGTCGAGGCCAACCTGCCGGCGGCCGCAGCGCCGGTTCGGCGGCGCTTGCGCCTCGCCATCGGTGGGATGCAGGAGCACAAGCTGCTTTCCCGTTCCTCGCTGCTGGCGGCTGATGGCGCACCACTCGACACCGGCTGGACGATCCACGAGGAGGTCACCTGGTGATCGGACGACTGCTCTACGGGCTCCTCTTCACCGTGGCGATCCCCTTGGGACTCCTGGGTTGGGCCCGGGCGCTCGAGCCCGCGTTTCCGTTGGCGCCGGTCTCCCTGCCGATTGCCGGGACCGTGCTCGCGATCGCCGGCGGCTCGCTGCTGCTCGCGGGGATCTTCGCCATCGTCACCCGGGGCGATGGGCTCCCGATGAACGCGTTCCCACCCAAGCGACTGGTGCGTGCCGGTGCCTTCCGGTGGATCGACAACCCGATCTATGTCGGTTTCGGTGCCCTCGTGGTCGGTTCGGCGCTCGCGATGGGCTCGGCTGCGGGCCTGTGGCTGGTCGCGCCCGTCACCATCCTGTCGATGACGGCCCTGGTCGTGGGCTACGAGCGTCCGGACCTGCGGCGGCGGTTCGGGGCGGCCGTGCTCGAGCGGTCGCGGCTGGCCCTGCCCGTGGCGGACGACGCGCCCCCTGCCTGGAACGACCGGGCGGCGGTCTGGGTGCGCGTCCTCCTGCCGTGGGTCGTCGCGTTCGCCGCGGTTCAGGCGTTAGGCAGGGCGCCGGACGTCTTCGTCACTTCCCTGCCGTTCGAGCGGGGGTGGCCGGTGATCCAGTGGACGGAGGCGCTGTATGTGAGTGCCTACCTCTTCATTCCGTGCACCACGTTCGTGCTGGTCACCCGGCGTGCCCTGCGGGCGTTCGCGCTCCGGGGCCTGGTCGCGACGGTCATCGTGGCGCTCTGCTGGCTGGTGATTCCCGTGGTCGCCGACAATCGGCCGTTTACGCCGACCACGCTCCTGGGGCGACTCCTGGCCATGGAGCAGGAGCACTCGGAGGGCGTCGCGGCCTTTCCCGCCTTCCATGTGCTCTGGACCCTGATCGCCGCCCAGGGGTGGGCGGCCAATGCTCGCGCGACCGGCCGCCGGGCCTGGCAATGGGTCGGGATCGCGTGGGCGGCGGCCATCACCGTGAGCACCCTGACCACCGCGATGCATTCCGTGATTGAGGTGGCCGCCGCCGGGCTGCTCTTCCTGCCACTCCGCCACCTCGAGGGCACCTGGCGTGTGCTGCGCGAGGCAACGGAGCGGGTCGCCAATTCATGGCGGGAGTGGCGCGTGGGCCCGGTCCGCATCATCAACCACGGATTCCATGCCGCGCTCGGCGCTGGCGTCGGGGTGCTGGTGGCGGGGATGGCGCACGGCGGGGACGACAGTGCGGCCGTCGCCTGGGTGGGGTTCTGCATGCTGATGGGTGCCGGAGCGCTCGCGCAGTGGCTCGAGGGGTCCTCCGGGTTGCTGCGTCCCTTTGGGTGGTTCGGCGGCATGATCGGCGCGGTGGGTGGGGCGGTGAGCGCCTCACTCGCCGGGATCCCCATCATCCCGCTGCTGGCGGCGTATGCCGTGGCCGCCCCGTGGATCCAGGCCGTGGGTCGACTCCGCTGCCTGGTGCAGGGGTGTTGTCACGGTGGGCTCACCGACGCTGGCGTGGGCATCTGCTATCGCCACCCACGGTCACGGGTGACCCAACTCCCTGACCTCGCCGGCCGTCCCGTGCACCCGACGCCACTCTACTCCATCGCCGCGAACCTCATCCTGGCCGCGCTGCTGGCCCGGCTCCGGATCCTGGGCGCCTCCGACGCCATCACGATCGGCGTCTTCCTCATGGG
>JAEUJL010000410.1 GCA_016794835.1 Gemmatimonadota bacterium
GCGCAGCTGGCCGTCCATCGCCGCCCCGCCATAGATCGGCAGGGCCGACACCCCGAGCGCCTTCCCGTAGCGGTGCACCGCCTCGGCCACCTGCATGGCCAGCTCGCGGGTCGGGACGAGGATCAGGGCACCCGGCGCGCCAGGGGGTCGGGTTGAACCTGACAGCCGCTGGATGAGCGGAAGGGCAAAGGCCGCCGTCTTGCCGGTTCCGGTCGCCGCCTGCCCGATCAGGTCCCTCCCCTCGAGGAGGATGGGGATCGCCTGGGCCTGGATCTCCGTCGGCTCTTCGTAGCCGAGCGTGGCGAGCGCCTGCAGGAGCCTCGCATCAAGGGAGAGGGCCTCGAAGGAGGTCGCTGCAGGTGGCGGTGTGGTTTTCTTCATGCAGCAACCTAACGGACACCTTCGACGGAAAGCCCGCCGACCCGCGGTTTCCGTTCCTCGCGGCTCCCGACGATATGCCGCAATTGGAGTGCGCCAAGGTGACGGAACGGCCCCTTCTCCCGCGGGTGACCGTCCGGTAAGATCGGGCCGTCGACGCCGCCTGCCCGGGCCTCGAGGATCCCTGCCCACCTCGTCAGGCAGGCGCGTGCGACCAACCCTGGTCAGGGCGCTTTCCCCTGTCACGCGGAGTCGGCCGTGCGTCACCCCTGGTTGTTGCTCAACTTCGTTGGCCTGGTCGCCGGGACGGCGCAACCGCCGGGAACACAGGCGCCCCCGGATCCCGCGGCCGCAACGCGCCGGCTCGCGGCCACACAGGGCGCCGCGCGCCTCCCCTTGCTGGTGGAGCTGGCGGAACGGCTCCGGGACGAGGCGGACACCGTGCTCACCATCACCAACGAGGCATTGCAGCTGCTGGCCACCCACCCGTCCCCCGAGTGGGAGGTCCGCATCCGTGCCTCGCGCAGCCACGCCCACGAGGTGAAGGGCAACTATCCCGACGCCCTCGCCGAGGCGCGCCGCGCCGAAGGGGTCGCGCGCGCGGCGAATCGCGACGGGTTGCTGGGCGCGGCGATGTACCAGGCGGGAACCGTGGAGTGGCGCATGGCGCGGTACGACTCCGCGCTGGTGCACGCCGAGCAGGCGCGCGACCTCCTGGCACGCAGCGACAACACCGAGACGTGGATTCGCGCGGTGTCGCTGGTCGGGGCCATTCACCATGCTATGGGCAACCTGGAGCGCGGGCTGCAGGGATACCTGGCCGCGCTCCACCTCGCGGATTCACTCGGCAACGAGGTCGCCGCGGCCCGGGCGCACAACAACATCGGCCTCATCTACCTGGACCTCGGGCGTTCCGCCGAGGGGCTCGCCGCCCTGCGCCGGGCCCTCGCGATTCACGAGCAGCACGGGCCCCGATCCAACCTCGCCAATACACTGAACAACATCGGGCTCGCCCTGCTCGATGACAAACGGCCGGCGGAAGCGCTGCCGTACCTGACCCGGGTGCTCGAGATGGATCGCGAAGCGGGCAACCCCTACGGCCAGGCCAAGGAGCTGATCAACATCGGCGGTGCCTATGAGGACCTGGGACAACCGGCCCGCGCGCTCGAGTACTTCGGGCAGTCGCTCGCCCTGCGCGAGCAGATCGGCGACAAGGATGGGATGGTGCGATCGATCGGTGCGATCGCCAGGGTCCGCATGCGGACGGGTGATCCCCGCGGTGCGATCCCACTGTTCGAGCGCTCGATCGCGCTGGCGCGCGAGATCCAGAACCGGATCGACGAAGCCGAGCAGCTCAAGGAGCTGGCACAGGCGAAAGCGGCCGCTGGCGATAGCGCCGGGGCGTACGCAACCCTTCGGCAATACCAGGAGCGGCAACAGGCCCTCCAGGACAGCGCCAGCCACCAGCGGATCGCGGAGATGGAGGCGCAGTATCGCGCCCGCGAGCGAGAGCAGGACCTCGAGCGCGTCCGCCAACTCGCCGAATCGCGACGCCGGTGGATGATCAGCCTGTCGATCGGGAGCGCCCTGCTGGCCACCTCCCTCCTGTTGATCGGCGCCCTGCACGTGACTCGGCGTCGCGCCCGACGCGCCCAGGTGGAATCCGAGGCACGTTACCGGGCGTTGTTCCAATCCTCCAGCATCCCGACCCTCCTGGTCGATCGGGACACGCGAGCAGTGATCGACCTTAATGCGCCGGCGCGCTCACTGCTCGGCGCCCCGACCGAGGGAGACGCGTATGCCATCCCGGGAATCCGTGTGCCCTCCCTGCGACTGGCGCTCACGCGCCTGCTCGAAACACCGCCGGGCGCGTCGCTGGCGCTCACGGACCGCTGGACCGACGACAATGGGCAAGCGCGCTGGACCGAGGTGCGCGGCAGCCAGGTGGCGCTCGATGGACGCTCGTGCATCCTGGTAACGCTGCGCGACACCACCGACAGCCATCGCCAGGAGGAAGCCCGCCAGCAGGAGGATCGCATCCAGTCGCTGGGCGTGCTCGCCGGCGGCATCGCGCACGACTTCAACAACGCGCTGATGGCGATCCTCGGCAACGTCTCGCTGGCCAAGGATGCGGAAGGCCCGGATCGCATGGTGCTCCTCGGGCAGGCGGAGCAGGCGACGCTGGGCGCAAGTCGCCTCACGCGACAGCTGCTCACCTTTGCGCGCGGAGGGCAGCCGATTCGCCGCCCGACCAACCTCGCGCAACTCCTTCCTGACGCGATCGCACTGGCCGAAGCCGGCGCCAAGGCCACCGTTGACCTGCAGGTGGCCGACGGGCTCTGGCCGGCGGACGTCGATGCCGGCCAGTTCAGCCAGGTGGTGGCGAACCTGGTGCTCAACGCGCTCCAGGCCACCAACCGCCGGGGTGCGATCCGGGTGCGGGCCTCGAACGAAAGCGGTGACCTCGTGCCCGAGGCCGCCGGGCGCGCAACCCGATTCGTCCGCATCGACGTGGAGGACGATGGCCCCGGCATTCCGGAGCCGCTACTGCATCGCGTCTTTGATCCCTACTTCACCACCAAGCCCGGGGGCCACGGCCTGGGGCTCGCCACGGCCTATTCGATTTGTCGCCAACACGGTGGCACCATGCGCGTGACATCGCGCGAGGGGGTCGGATCCACGTTCAGCGCCTGGTTTCCAGCTGGGTTGGCCGCACCCACCGTCGCCGCGCCGTCTCCCGCGGAACCACCGGATGGGACGGGCACCGTCCTGGTCCTCGACGACGAACCGATGGTGCGCCGCGTCCTCCAGCGCATGCTCACCGATTGGGGATACGCGGTGCAGGAGTGTGCCGACGGGGCCGAAGCCGTCGCGCGCTACCGGGAACGCCTGGCCCAGGGGATGCCGTTCGACCTGCTCATCATGGACCTGACCATCCCGGGGGGCATGGGCGGCCGTCAGGCGATGGCCGAGATCCTCGCCCTGGACCCGGACGCGCGGGCGATCGTGGCGAGTGGCTACGCGGATGACCC
>JAEUJL010000424.1 GCA_016794835.1 Gemmatimonadota bacterium
ACTTCATGTCGCAGGCGGCGGCGGGCCAGAAGCGCAACCTCCGCATCCTCATCAAGGCCGACCAGGGCGGCCCGGCGGAAGCACTCGCTGACGCCTTGCAGCAGTTGTCCAACGCCGAAGTGTCGGTTGAGGTGGTGCACCGCGGCGTCGGGGCCATCACCGAGGGTGACATCCTGCTCGCCCGCGCATCGGGCGCCATCATCATCGGCTTCCACGTCCGGCCGGACACCAACGCGCGTGCAGCGGCCGAGCGTGAAGGGGTCGACATCAAGCTGTACCGCATCATCTACGAGGCCGTCGCCGACGTGAAGGCGGCCCTCGAAGGCATGCTGCGGCCCGAGGAGCGGGAAGTGGTGCTCGGCGAGGCCGAGGTCCGCGAGATCTTCAAGGTCTCGCGTATCGGCACGATCGCCGGGTGCCAGGTCCGTTCGGGGCTCATCAACCGGACCGGGCGTGTGCGCCTGATCCGCGACAGCACCGAGATCTTCGACGGCACCATCGCCTCGCTCCGCCGCTTCAAGGACGACGTGAAGGAGGTCAAGGAAGGGTACGAGTGCGGTATCGGCATCGAGAACTTCAACGACATCAAGGTCGGCGACGTGATCGAGTGCTATCGCAAGGAGGAGTTCGCCAGGACCCTGCAGTCGCCCAATTCCTGAGGAGTGGGGGCGGGCCTTCACGGCCGCCCCGCCATGCCCGATGGCTGGAGATTCCCGACGTCCCGATCGCGTGGCGGAAGCCATCCGCGAACAAGTGGCGACCTTTCTCGCCGAGGGGGTCAAGGACCCCCGTGTGACCGGCATTGTGACCGTGACGGGGGTCGATGTGACCCGCGACCTCCGCACCGCGAAGGTGTACGTCTCCATCATGGGGGAAGAGGCCGTGAAGGCCTCCACGCTGGAGGGGCTGCACTCGGTCGCCTCGCACCTGCGGAGCCGGTTGGGCCGGACCCTGCGCCTGCATTCCGCCCCGACGATCGAGTTCCGCCTCGACACGACGGTCGCCCATGCGGCGCGGATCGAATCGCTGCTCGCGCGGATCCGTGATGGGGCGCCAGGCGACGATGCGAGCGACCTCGACTGACGCCCTCGTCCTCGTCGACAAGCCGGCGGGGGTGACGTCGTTTGACGTCGTGCGACAGGTAGGGCGCGTCCTCGGGACGCGACGCGTCGGACACGCCGGGACTCTCGATCCGTTCGCGACCGGGCTCCTCGTGGTGATGAGCGGCGTCGCCACGCGCTGCATTCGATTTGTCTCGACCGAGCCCAAGGTGTACCTCGCCACGATCTCGTTCGGGAGCGAGCGCGACACGGACGACGTGACGGGGCAGGTCACGCGCGAGGCACCGCCCCCCACGCGCGAAGCGGTCATGGCCGCGCTCCCGCAGCTGACGGGGGTGCTGGATCAGGTTCCGCCGGCCTACTCCGCCAAGAAGGTGGACGGGCAGCGCGCGTACGCGTTGGCCCGCGGCGGCTCGGCGGTCACGCTCGAGCCCTCCCGCGTGACCGTGCACCAGTGGGAGGAGGTGGCGTGGTCAGAGGGGCAACTGGTCGCACGGGTGACCTGCGGAACCGGGACCTACATTCGCGCCCTCGCGCGAGACCTCGGCCGCCTGACGGGATCCGCGGCCCACCTCTCGACGCTGCGGCGCGAGCGCAGTGGGCCGTTCCATGTGGACGAGGCCACACCGTGGGAGATGTTGCGCCAGGGTGAGGCCGGGGCGCGCGACCCGCTCGATGCGCTGCGGGAGCTGCCGGTGGTGACCCTGGAGCCCGCCGAGGCGGTGCGGGCCAGGCACGGCGCAACGGTTGGGCGTCCCACGTCCCAGAATGCACCAGCGGTGGTCCTGTGCGGGCCCGACGGGGAATGGCTCGGGATCGCCCGCGTTTCCTCCGGTGTGGTCTATCCCGTGGTGATCCATGGGTGACAGCGGGTTGCCTCCGGACGTGACGGCCACGGTGGTGACCGTGGGATCGTTTGATGGGGTGCATCGCGGCCACCAGGACGTGCTGGGACGGCTCGTGGCGCGTGGGCGCGAACGTGGCCTGCCGACCGTGCTGGTGACGTTCGAGCCGCATCCCCTGGAGGTGGTGAATCCGGTGGCTGCGCCACCGCTGCTGACGGTGGGGGATGAGAAGGTCGAGGTGCTGGTGGAGAGCGGGATCGACTACCTCGCCGTCGTCCCGTTCACGACCGCGCTGGCGGCGCTGGATGCCGCCGCGTTCGTCGACCGTGTCCTGGTCGAGCGGTTCCGGGTGGCGCACTTGATGATGGGGCACGACCACGCGTTCGGCCGGAACCGGGCCGGGAATCCGGAGTTGTTGCGACAGCTCGGGGAGACGCGGGGTTTTTCGGTGGAGGTGGTGACGGCGGTGACCGGGGGCGGCGGACACCCGATTTCCTCCACGTTCCTGCGCCGCGCCGTGGCCGGGGGCGATCTGGCACGGGCGGCCGAGGGGTTGGGGCGCCCGTACTCCGTGGGGGGCCGTGTGGGGGCCGGGGCGCAGCGGGGGCGGCTGCTCGGGTTCCCGACCATCAACGTGCCGGTGCTCTCGCCACGCAAGCTGCTGCCGCCGCTTGGGGTGTATGCGGTGCGTGTGCAGACCCCGCTGGGGGCGTTTGGCGGGATGCTGAACCTCGGCGGCCGTCCCACGTTTGGTGACCCGCAGGTGTCGTTGGAGGTGCACCTGTTTGACGCTGCGGGGGACTTCTACGACCGGCGGGTCCGCATCGACTTTGTCGCGCGCTTGCGGGCGGTGGAGCGATTTCCCTCGCCGGAGGCCCTGGTCGCGCAGCTGCGG
>JAEUJL010000451.1 GCA_016794835.1 Gemmatimonadota bacterium
GAGACGCGACGGCTCTGGTCCGTGTTGGCGAGGATGCCCCATTCCTGCCAGCTGTACGGGCCGGCGGGGAGGGGATCGGCCTTGGGGCTCAGGCGCAGGGGGCGGTCCAGGAGGTTGAACGCGGGGTTGTAGGACAGCTCAACGACCGCCCCGTTCTCGAAGAAGAAGCTCTGTCCCGTGTGCAGGCGCTTCTGCACCATGTGGTTGCCCTGGTCGGTGAAGAGGTCCCACACGATGTGCGGGTGCAGCTCCCGGATCCCGCGCTTGCGGAGCGCCTCGGGCCGCGGGCGGACGCCGATGTCCGCGAACCACTTCTTGACCCCGGTGCGGCGATAGAAGCCGAGGTCGTTGTTGAAGTTCTCGCCGAGGGACATCACCCCGCCCTTGCCATGAAAGAAGTTGCCCTCCCAGTTGAGCGAGGTGCGGGCCGAGTACTGGCCCTCGGTGCGTCCCGGGGTGCGGGTGCCAATGAAGTACGAGTTCCAGTCGAGCCGCCCGAGGAAGCGGATGTTGGCATCGATGCCGGCCACCCGGTTGTAGTTGTCCGCGTTCTCGGTGGACTGGCGCTGCATGAAGAGCACGCCGATGTCGGAGCCGCGTGACACGTTTCGGCGCAGGCGGACGACGGTGTAGTTGTTGGCGTCGGTGACGTCGTCCCCGCGGACCTGCATGTTGATCAAGCCGATGCCAAAGCCGCCGGCCATGCCGGTCAGGCGCGCGCCGGCGTCAATAGGGAGCGGCTTGCGGTCGTTGCGGATGCCGATGCGCCGCGAGAAGAAGAGCAGGTTGTCGTCGTCCGGGGTCGCCGGAAGGAAGACGCGATTCAGCCGCGCCGCGTCGCCGACGTAGAACATCCCGGAGTTCTCCAGGAAAGCCTCGCGCTTCTCCGGGAAGAACTGCGCGAATTGCGTGAGGTTCACCTGCTGCTCGTCGGCCTCGACCTGCGCGAAGTCGGGGCGAATCGTGCCGTCGAGCGTCAGGCCACGCGTGACGGCGAACTTCATGTCGAGGCCGGCGTCGAACTTCTGGTCGTGGGCCGTGACGCCAACGTCGCGGACCGTGTTCCCTAGGAGGTAAGGCTTGAGGCGGAGGTCGCGTCCGGCAGCCCCCACCTTGAGGCCGGTGACATCGCCCGCCAGGGAGAGGCGCATGAGGTTGAACGACCGCGGGACCGGCGACCAGAACGTGACCTCGTTCTTGCGCCGAATGCGGCGCGAGAAGTTGATCCCCCAGGGCTGGTCCGCGCCGGGCACGAAGCGCAGCGTCCGGAACGGGATGCGCATCTCGGCGGTCCACCCGTCCGCGCTGCGGTGTGTCTTCACGTCCCAGATCGCGTCCCAGCTGGAGTTGATCTCGCGCCCTTCGTTGGCGATCTGTCGATCCACGCGACCACCGGCCGGGTTCGTGATGAAGACGTAGCCGTTCCGTCGGTCGTGGAAGGTGTCGAGGATCACCTCGAAGTCGTCCTGGTCGTCCTCGCGGAAGTCCTTGCGGATGTCGTTGACGATCTCGCGCGACGGGTCCGAGTCCCGCATGAAGGCGCCGATGTAGAGGTTGTCGGCGTCGAAGGCCACGAAGACCTCGGTCTGTTCGGTCGCTGGCTGCCCTTCACGTGGTTCGCTCTGGACGAACCCCGTCGCTCCCGGGGCTCGCTTCCAGACTTCCTCATCCAGGACGCCGTCCAGCCGGATGGGCCCGCCGGCGGGCAATGCCACCAGTTCCTTGCGCGTGGTCGGGGAGGGAACAGCACTGACGGCTGTGGCTGCTTGTGCCGTGGCCCGTGCAGGGCCAACAAGGGCCAGGGTGAAGAGCAGGGAGGCGGACCACAACGTCGGGGTACGGCGCATGCGCGAGTCAGCTGGGAGGGTGTCTGGGTGCGAAACGTGGTGGGCGAGGTGAATGTTGGGAATGGCCGGGTGCTGGGCCCCGGGCGCTGTGCTCCCGCGGTCGTTATCAGGAGGTTATGTGATGCGGTGTTGCGGGTCGGGGGATCGCTGGCAGTCCCCGTTGCAGCCCGGGAGCGGTCGCTCACCGTGACGGCGTCCCCGACGGTGGCCTCCGTTGGCCGCTGCCCGCTCGCCGCGCGGGACGGTGGGTGCGGGGGTGGTGTCCGGGATCGGTGGGTCGGGGGTGATGTGCCCGGGATCGGGTTGCGGCTCCAGACGCGCCTCAATGAAAGTCGTGGCTTCGGGCCCACGCCTCGCCGGCGTCGGCCTTGAGCGCGGTGAACTGCTCGCCCCGGAGGTTCACGACCTTTCCCTCGACCTGCAGCGTGCCGCGCACGAGCAGCAGGGGTGAGGTGGAGATCAGCAACGCCTGCTGTTCGAACCGTTTCGGCGTGACGATGACGTTGAGGATCCCGGTTTCATCCTCCAACGAGAGAAAGACGAATCCCTTGGCCGTGCCCGGACGTTGGCGGCAGATGACGAGGCCGGCGTGGGCGACCTGCGTTCCATCGCGACCACTGGCGAACAGCTCGCGCGCGGTCATCACGCCATTGGGGGCGAGGAGGGCGCGCAGGTGTCGCATGGGATGGCCGTTGAGGGAGAGGCCGGTCACGCGATAGTCGGCGTCGGTCGTCTCGAGCTGGCTCATGGGTGGGAGCGGGGCGCGGTCCCGTTGGCGTCGTGAGGGGGCGAGGGGACCGGCGTCCCCGCGCGTGGCCTCGAGGACGCGCCAGAGCGCGGTGCGGCGTCGCTCGTTAGGTGGCACGTCGTTCGCCATGGTGTCGAAGGCGCCGGCCTCGGCGAGGGATCGCAGGGCGCGCTGGTCGAGCCCGGCGCGCTGGACGACGTCGTCGATGTCGCGGAACGGTCCGTCGCGCAGGGCGAGGGCCAGTGTGTCGCGCGCGGCGGCGCCGAGTCCGCGGACGAGGCGAATGCCGAGCCGGACGGCGGGCGGAGGCGTGGAATTGCTACCAGTGGCAATGGCACGATGACGCGTGGTGTCGGGTCGCGTCGTATCTTCGAAATCGGGGGGGGCC
>JAEUJL010000478.1 GCA_016794835.1 Gemmatimonadota bacterium
GGCAGGATCCCGGCGTCGTTGTCGTCGGGCTCGCGATCACGATGGGGGCCGGGCTGGCTGGCGCGATGCGCGCGGTGCGACGCACCGTGGCGCTCCCGCCGGCGGAGGCGATGCGACCCGAGGCCCCTGCGCGCTATCAACGCGGCTTCCTCGAGGCAGCGGGACTCCACCCCGGTCCCGCGGCCCAGGTGGTGGTGCGACAGCTGGAGCGCCGCCCGGCACGCGCGGCGTTGTCCATCGTCGGGCTGGGGGTGGCCGGTGGGCTCGTGACCATGTCCCTCGGCATGTTCGACACCATCGAGTACATGAAGGCGCTGCAGTTCTTCCGCGTGGATCGGGCGACCACCACCGTGGCGTTTGCACAGCCCGTGGCGCCGGTGGCGGCTGTATCCCTCGCCCGCCTCGATGGAGTGATGGCGGTGGAGCCGTTCCGTGCCCTGCCGGTGCGCCTCACCGGGCCGCGCGCGCACTATCGCACGAGCCTCCTTGCCTTTGCGCCAGGCGCCACGCTGCACACCCTCGTGGATGTCGACGAACAACGACACCGCACCCCACCCGTCGGCCTCCTGCTCGGCGATGCCCTGGCCGACACCCTCGGTGTCACCGCCGGTACCGTCCTTACGGTCGACGTGCTGGAAGGGGCGCGCCGCTCACTCCAGCTGCCGGTTGCCGGCACCTTCCGCGACCTCATGGGGATGTCCGCCTACATCGACATCGCCGCGGTGCCCGCGCTCACCGGGGAGGAAGCCACCTACTCCGGTGCCTGGCTCCAGCTGGACCCGCGGCGCGAGACGGCCACGTACACGGCGCTCACGCGGCTCCCGGTCGTGGCGGGCGTGTCCTCGCGGACGGCGGCGCTCGACGGGTTCGAGCGCACCATCGCCGAGTCGTTCCGGATCAGCCTGCTCACGACCCTCGTCTTTTCCTGCGTGATTGCGTTTGGCATCGTCTACAACAGCGGGCGCATCACGCTCTCGGAGCGCGCGAGGGAGTTGGCGAGCCTCCGCGTCCTCGGCTTCACCCGTCGGGAAGTGGGCACGATGCTCGTGGGCGAACAGGCCGTGCTGGTCCTGGCGTCCATCCCGGTGGGGATCGGCGTGGCTGCATTTCTCGCCTGGTTGGTCGCCATAAGGTTCGAGAGCACGTTGTTCCGCCTTCCGGTGGTCATCGCGCCATGGAGCCAGGTGCTCGGCGCGCTGGTGGTGGTCGCGGCGGCGGCCGGTTCGGCATTGTTGATCGTGCGGCGCATGGCGCACCTGGACCTGGTCGCCGTCCTCAAGTCACGAGAATGAGATGATGAAACGACAGCAACTCACCTGGGGCGTTGCCCTCCTGGCCGCGGTGGCCGGCGTGGCCTGGTGGCTGCGCCCGGCCCCGCACGACGTGGACGTGGTGGTGGTGACCCGTGGCCTGCTGCGCGTGACGATCGATGAACCCGGCGTCACGCGGCTCCCGGACCATGCGGAGCTCTCGACCCCATCGAGCGGGCGCCTCGAGGACATCCAGTTCGACGTGGGCGACACCGTACGTGCGGGCCAGGTCGTGGCAACGCTGCATCCGGCGCCGTTGGATGGTCGCGCGCTGGACGAGGCGCGTGCGCTGGTGCGGGGCGCCGCAGCCGCGCGTGAGGAAGCGGACGCCCTCCTGCGCCAGGGAGAGACCGCGCTGCAGGAGGCCCAGCGGGAGCGCGCCCGGGTGGCGCGCCTGGCCGAGGCGGGTGCGGTGGCCCCGCGTGCGCTGGAGGATGCACAAACGGTCGAAAGCTCCCAGGCGAGGGCGGTCGAGGCCGCACGCGCCCGGCGCCGGGCCGCCGCCGAGGCCGAGCGTCGCGCCGAGATCGCCGCGCGGACCGGGCCGGGCGCCGGCGTCGTCACCCTTCGCAGCCCGATCACCGGCACGGTCCTGCGGCGCTTCCAGGACCACGACCGGGTGCTGCCCGCGGGGACACCGGTGTTCGAGATCGGGGACCCCAGCCGGTTGGAGGTGGTGCTGGAAGTCCTCAGCCGCGAGGCCGTGGCGCTGCAACCGGGGCTCCCGGTGCGCTACACCCTCCCCGGCGGTGATACCGCCACGGGTCGCGTGCACCTGGTGGAGCCGGCGGCGTTCACCAAGCTGTCGGCGTTAGGCATCGCGGAACAGCGGGTGCGCGTCGTCACGCGTCCGGCGGGGGCGCTCCCCGGTGTGGGCGATGCCTTTGAGCTGCCTGCGGCGATCGTGACCTGGGAAGGCCAGGACGTCGTCGCTGTTCCCGCCGGGGTCCTGGTGCCGGTGGGTGAGCGTTGGGGGGTGTACCTCGTGCGCGGGGGGCGGGCGCAGCGACAGGAAGTCAGCGTCGGGCACCGGGGGAGTCGCGCCCTCGAGGTCACCGCGGGACTCAGCCCGGGAGACACCGTGATCCTCCTCCCCGACGAACGGATCGCCGACGGGGTGCGCGTCCGGCCGGCTCGTTAGGCGACGGCTACCACTGCATCGCCCCCGGCCCGGCGGGCGTGGCGAAGAAGGCCGCGTGGGCCGCGCGCTCCGGGAAGGCGGCCGCGTACGCCCGCTCCCAGGCGCGCGCGAAGTCGCCGGTGGTGCCCGCGGGGACCAGGGCCCACACGCTGCCCCCGAACCCCGCCCCGAACGACGAGGCCGCGGTGGCCCCGACCTCACGCGCCAGGCGCGCCAGCGCGATCGTCTCCGGCACCTGGTTCCCGAGCCATTCCGCGGCCGCCTGTTGCGAGCGGTCGGCGAGCGCGCCCCAGGCGTCCATGTCGCTGCGGGCCAACGCACTCCCCGCGGCCGGGATCAGCTCGAAGGCCTCCAGGACGAACTGGTCGAGGCGATGCCGCAGGGCCGCCGCCGTGAACGCTTCCGTCGCCGAGGCAGCGGCGATCTCGCGCAGCCGGTCGACCGCCCCGTCGCTGCTGCGGACCGCGTCGGCGAGGGTCGGGTCCGTGCGGCCGGTGGACGCATTCCATGCCGCCAGCAGGTGGCGCACCATCAACGCAGCCCGGTTGTAGGCATGTCGCGCCCCGGCCGTCTTCTCGGCGATGAGCCCGGACGACGCCACCACGAAGGTGTGTGTCACCGGCAAGCGATACACCGCCTCGCGACGCACCGGTGAGAACGCGTACTGGATCACGCGCCCGGGCACCGAGCACATGATCGCCGTGTGGTCCTGGCTCCCGCCAAAGGTCCCGACGCCGGCGTCGCCCTCCAACGAACGAAAGTGTTCGCCGTTCTCGATGCAGCCCAGGTAACTCGCCAGTTCCTCGCGGGAGAAGATCTCGCGACGGAACTCCTCGGAACTCCGCAGGTCGTTCGACTTCGCCAGCGAGACGAAGACCGCGATCATCAGCGCCGAGGAGCTGCTCATGCCCGCCGCCACCGGCAGGTCCGAGGAGAAGGCGAGGTCCACCCCGCAGCTCGCCGACGGAAAGTTGCGACCGAGCCGTCGGCCGACGGTGGCGACGTATTGCGCCCAGCCGGACTCCGCGACGGGCGCCCCGGGATCGAGTGAGGCCTCGCAGCGTTCGCCCGCGCTCACGTCCACGGCGCGAATGAGGTGATCCTCGCGCGCCGACACGCGCACCACAAACCCTCGCTCCACCGCGCAGAGCAGGCTGCGCCCACCAGCGTAGTCGGTGTGCTTGCCAAAGAGCTCGAGTCGTCCGGGGACCCACACGCTCCAGCGCGGCCCTCGAGCGCCGAGCGAGTCGAGGGCACGGTCACAGGCGACCAGCGCCTCAGCCTTCATCACCGCCTGGCCATCGGACATCCCGATCCGGCGGAGGTTCTCCACGTCGCGCATCATGGCGGGAAGATAAGGGGCCGGGCGCTTGCCCCGGCGAAGCCGCCGCCCGGCGTTGGGGAGCTTCCGCGGAGGACGCCGGTGTCCACCGTCGTGTGCCCCGCCGTCGAGTCCCGGCTTGACAAGCGGGTGGCTGAGACAAAATCTTATCTCCATGCCGGCGACCCCTCCCGCCCCCCTCTCGCGCCGCGAGCGCGAGATCATGGACATCGTCTACCGCCTGGGCGGGGCGACCGCGCGCCAGGTACGCGAGGAGATGCCGGAGCCCCCGCACCCGGCGGCGGTGCGGACCCTCCTGCGCATCCTCGAGGGAAAGGGGCACCTCAAGCACACGGCCGACGGGGCCGCGTTTCGCTACCTCCCCACCACGCCCAGGACCGTCGCGCAGCGCACGGCACTCCGCCACATGCTGAGCACCTTCTTTGGCGGGTCGCGCGCCGCAGCCGTTGCCGCCCTGCTGGACGACGATGAGCGGCCCCTGAGCCCGGACGAGCGGAGCGAACTGGCCACGGTGGTGAAGCGGTTGCGCGCGGAGGGTCGCTGATGCCGATCGCGATCGACCTGCTCAGCCCGGCCGACAGTGCCCGCGCGGTCGCGGGGGCGTACAACACGTCGCTGCTCCTCGCGGCGATCCCGCTGCTCGGGGGCGTTGGCCTCGCGATCGCCGGCCGGCGGCTGTCGCGCGGGGCGACGGCGCTCACCTGGCGCATGGTCGTGGTGATGATGACCGTGGTGACCCTCGCGGCGCTCCTCCCCACCGGATGGCGCGCCTGGGTGCTGCCGGAAGTGCTGGTGGCCCCACTCCAATCATTGGTTGCCG
>JAEUJL010000502.1 GCA_016794835.1 Gemmatimonadota bacterium
CGTGCCGTCCTGGCTGGCATGCGGGTGCGCGTTGACCTGGTTCGGCGGCCCGTGCGTCGCCCAGCGGGTGTGCGCGATCCCCGTGGTGCCGACCACCGGGGTCGACGCCAGCAGCGCCTCGAGCCGCGCGATCTTCCCCGACTCCTTGATGGTCTCGACTCCCTTGCCGTTCATGATCGCAACACCGGCGGAGTCGTAGCCGCGATACTCGAGGCGCTTGAGCCCCTCGATCAAGAGGGGGGTCGCGGTGCGCCGACCGACATACCCGACAATTCCACACATGGCCTTGGCCTATCCTTTCGCGAGGGCGTCCAACGGGGTCCGGCAACGCCGGACCAGTTCCTTCGCGTCGGCTTCGGTCGGCCCCTCGGCGATCACCCGCACGATGGGTTCCGTCCCCGACGGTCGTACATGCACCCAGCGGTCCTCCCAGGTGAGCCGGAGGCCGTCCTGCGTATCCACCACGGCGTCCGGGAATCCGGCGCGCAGTGCCGCATACACCGAGTCGAGACTGGCATCTGGCCGATCCAGCTTGTCCTTCACGATCCGGTACTGCGGGTAAGAATGGACGATTGCAGAGACCGTGCCGCCACGGACGTGCAACAACTGCAAGATCAGGGCGGCCGCCAACGGTGCGTCCCGGCCGAGGTGGAGATCCGGGAGAATCACCCCCCCGTTGCCTTCCCCACCAATGACCGCCCCGACGGAGCGCATCTTCACGGCGACATTCACTTCGCCCACCGGTGCGCGTTCGACACGCCCCCCGTGTCTGGACGCGACATCGTCCAGAATCCGGGAGGTGGACAGGTTGGTCACGACGATTCCCGGGGTCCGCGACACGACCAGGTCAGCCGCCAGGGCCAGGGTCCAATCCTCACCGATCGCCGTCCCGGCATCGCCGACCACGGCGAGGCGATCCACATCCGGATCGGTGGCAAACCCCACCGCGGCGCCGGTGGAGCGAACGAGCGCCTCCAGCTCCCCGAGGTTCTCGGCGACGGGTTCGGGGGGACGGTGAAAGCGACCGTGGGGTTCGGCGTTGATGACGTGAACCTCACAGCCAAGCGCATCGAGCAGCTGCGGCATGATCCGTGACCCCGCCCCATGGCAGGTGTCGAGGGCCACGCGGAACTTGCGTTGACGGATCCCCGGCACATCGAGGTGCGGCAGCGCGAGCACCGCGTCGAGGTGACGGGCAATCGCGGCATCGTCCTCGCGGACCACACCCAGGGCATCCCAGGTGGCGCGGGGGATGACGCCGTCGAGGAAGGCGCGCATCGCCGCCCCCTCCGTGGCGTCCAGGAAGAGGCCGGAGGAGCCGATGAACTTCAGGGCATTCCACTCGATCGGGTTGTGACTCGCGGTGATGGCGAGTCCCCCGGCGGCGTGGGCATGCTCGACGGCGAGCTGGACCGTGGGGGTCGGGGCCATCCCGATGTCGAGGACATCGGCGCCAACCGACTGGAGGGCCGCACACACGGCCCGGTGGAACATCGGTCCGGACACGCGGCTATCGCGGCCCACGACCACGGTCCGCGACGTGGAGCGCGCCAGGGAAAAGGCCCCGAACGCGGCGGCGAACTGCGCCACGACCTCCGGGGTCAGGGCGTGGCCCACCCGCCCGCGGACGCCCGATACGCTGACCATCAGCCCTTCAAACGCCATGAAGAATGCTCCGCATGAACTGGCCGCAATGTAACCAGAAGCCGTTGTCCGATAGCAACTTAGGAACTCGGTGACCCAGGTCACACACGCGCGTGAAGACCCCGGGAGGTTCCGGAGACAATGACGCGCCAGCGCGCGAGACTTTTCGTCCCCTGCTCAGGGGGCGTGGGGTCCGGCGGATTCCAGGGTGGCCGGGTCGATCGCGCCGCTGCTCAGGGAATCGAGGAAGGCGTCCACGACCTCCGGGTCGAACTGGGCACCGGCGCAGCGACGGAGTTCGGCGATGGTCGCCTGGAGGGGGACCCCCGGTCGGTACGGGCGGGCGCTCGTCATGGCGTCGAAGGTGTCGGCGACGGCGGCGATGCGCGCCTCACGCGGGATGTCCGCTCCGGCCAGTTTGTCTGGGAGCCCGCGGCCGTCAAACCGCTCATGGTGCGACCGCACGATGTTCAGGGCCTTTGGCATGTCGGCCAGCAGGGGCGACAGGATGCGCCACCCGACCATCGGGTGCGTCATGATGTGCTGGTACTCCTCGTCGGTGAGCGGCCCGTTCTTGTTGAGCACGCTCTCGCGCACGCCGATCTTGCCGATGTCGTGCACGCGCCCCCCGATCTCGACCTGGCGCACGTCCTCCGCCTCGAGCCCCAGCGCCCGCGCAATGACGCTCGAGTACTGCGAGACGCGCACGGAGTGCCCGTGCGTGTAGGTGTCCTTGACTTCGAGCGCATCGGCCAGCGACTGGATGCTCGCGAGGAAGAGCTGTTCGAGGCGATGGGACTGCGCGGCAACGCGCTCCTCCAACCGCTCCTGGTAGTCACGGTTCTCGAGCACGAGGCGACGCTTGTCGAGCGCCTGGCGAACGCGCGCGCGGACTTCCTCGATGTGAAAGGGCTTGGTCAGGTAGTCCATCGCCCCGGCGCCGAGGCAGCTCACGGCCGTCGCCACATCCGCCACCGCGGTGATCATCACGACCGCAACGTCGGGATAGCGGGACCGGACTTCCCGAAGCAGCCCGATCCCGTCCATCTCGGGCATGTGCAGGTCTGACAGCAGGAGGGTGACCGGTCGACGCGCCAGGCTGGCGAGCGCTTCCACTCCCGTCGAGGCCTCGTCGCAGGCGAAGCCGTCGGCCTGCATCACCCGGACCAGCACGCGGCGCAGGTGCGGTTCGTCGTCAACCACCAGGCACCGCAATGCGGGCGCCAGGCGATCCGTCTCAGCTGTGTGGACCATGCAACTCGGTGGCCTGCAACGCCGACCGCCTCCTGCGGCTCGGGTTATCTTGCCTCACGCCCTTCACTCCCCGGACCAGCCCCGCATGTCCCGGATCTTCGACGACGACCTCTCCTACGGCTTCGGCACGCGTGCCATCCACGCCGGCCAGCGCCCGGACCCGGTCTCCGGCGCCATCATGACGCCGATCTACCAGACGTCCACCTACGCACAGGAAGCGCTCAACCAGCATAAGGGTTACGAGTACGCGCGCGGCAAGAATCCCACGCGCGAAGCGCTGGAGCGTAACCTCGCCGCGTTGGAGAATGGCGTCCATGGGTTCGCCTTCGGCAGTGGCATGGGATGCATGGACTCGATCATGAAGCTGTTCAAATCCGGCGACCGGATCGTGTGTGCCGACAACCTCTACGGGGGGACGCCGCGGCTCTTTGATCGAATTCTCGTCAACTATGGGCTGCGGTTTAGCTATGTCGACACGCGGGATCCGGAACAGGTCGCCTCGGCGATGGGGCCGGATGTCAAGGCGATCGTCGTCGAGACGCCGACCAACCCACTGATGCACCTCACGGACATCGCGGCCGTGGCCGCGATCGCCCGCGCGCAGGGGGCACTGCTGATTGTCGACAACACCTTTGCCACGCCGGTCTTCCAGCGGCCGCTCGAGCAGGGGGCCGATATCGTCTTTCACTCCACCACGAAGTACCTCAACGGGCACAGCGACATGATCGGCGGCGCGGCGATCGTCCGCGATGATGACCTGGCCGCCCGCCTGCAGTTCATCCTGAACAGCGCCGGTGCCGTGCCCGGACCGTTCGATGCCTGGCTCGTCCTCCGGGGAACCAAGACGCTGCACCTGCGGATGGCCGCCCACGACGCCAACGGGCGGGCCGTGGCTGCCTTCCTCGCCGACCGACTCGGCGCTGCCCGGGTGTTCTACCCGGGGCTTCCGAGCCATCCCCAGCACGAACTCGCCAAGCGCCAGATGTCCGGGTTCGGCGCGATGATCTCGTTCGAGATGGGTTCGAAGGAGGGCGCCCGGTCGGTGATGAATCGCCTCAAGGTCTTCACGATCGCCGAGTCGCTCGGTGGCGTTGAGAGCCTGGTCAACCACCCGGCGTCGATGACCCACGCCTCGGTCCCGGTCGAACGCCGGGCGAAGATCGGGATCACCGATGGCCTGATCCGCCTCTCGGTAGGAGTGGAGGACCAGGCGGACCTCCTGAAGGACCTGGACCAGGCCCTTGCCTGACACTGGGGCCGGCCTCCCCGCGTACGTCGGGAGGCTGGCCCGCCCTTCTGCCAACAGGTCGGGGCCACCGGTTGCCGCCAGGCACACGGAAACCCTACCCACCCACCCCCATCCATGCCTGCTCGCCTGATCCTCACCGATATCAGCTCGACGGCCTGGGAGCACCCGGCCGACCGGGCTGCCCTCAACACCCTGCGGTCGATTCCCGGGTTCGACCAGGTGGTCCGCAAGGTGGCTGCGTTCTTCGGCGAACGTGGCGTCCGGCAGATGTTCCTGGCCAATGCGGTCCGGGTCGGCCCCAACCAGCGGCCGCGGATGTGGGCCCAGTACCAGGAAGTGCTCGAGACACTCGACTGGAAGACGGTCCCCGAGCTCTACGTCACGCAGACCCCGCTCGTGAATGCGGCCGCCGTCGGGTTCGACAAGCCATTCATCGTGATGAACTCCGGCCTCATCGAACTGCT
This sequence comes from Gemmatimonadota bacterium, assembly GCA_016794835.1. Lineage (GTDB taxonomy): Bacteria > Gemmatimonadota > Gemmatimonadetes > Gemmatimonadales > Gemmatimonadaceae > RBC101. The sequence goes on from JAEUJL010000502.1 coordinate 4,612, forward strand.
CGACGAGGAAGAGCAGCGCGACATCCTGGGCCACGAGCTCGGCCACATCATGAGTGGCCACACGACGTACACCACCATCGCCATCATCATCCTGACGGTCGGGATCCAGAACCTCCCCTTCCTCGCCGGGATGGCGCTGCTGCCGTTTCAGCTGGCGCTGATGGAGTGGTACCGCAAGGCGGAGCTGTCGGCCGATCGCGCGGGGCTGCTGGCCACGCAGAACGTCCGCACGAGCATGGGGACCTTCCTCAAGATGGCTGGGGGCGCGGAGTGGGGGGACAAGATCTCGATCGACGCCTTCATCGAGCAGGCGGAGCAGTACGAGGGTTCGTCCGACTTCGCGGACAAGGTCTGGCAGGTCATCAACACGGCCTTCCGGACGCATCCGTTCGGGACGGTCAGGGCCGCCGAGATCCAGCGCTGGGTCAAGAGCGGCGAGTACGATCGCATCCTGGCCGGGGACTACCGCCGCCGCTCGGATGCATCGACACCGCCACTCTCCGACGATTACGTTGACGCCGCCGGCTACTACAGCCAGCAGGCGCGCGGAGCGGTCGACTCGTTCAACGAGGTGATCAACCGGGCCCGTGACGCCTTCAACAGCGCATTCAAGGGACCGTCAGGCACGTGAGAATTCTGCTCCTCGGGGGGGGTGGCCGTGAGCATGCCATCGGTTGGAAGCTGGCCCAGGACAACCCGTCGGTTGACCTGATCGCCGCTCCCGGCAACCCCGGCCTCGAGGAGCTGGGACGCTGCGTCAGGATCAACCCGTCAGATCCGGATGCGGCCTGCGCCCTCGCCGAGCTTGAGCGGCCGGACCTGGTCGTGGTGGGACCGGAAGCACCGCTGGCCGCCGGCGTATCAGACGCGCTCCGGACGCGCGGATTCGCGGTGTTTGGCCCCTCGCAGGCCGCGGCGCAGCTGGAGTCTTCCAAGAGATTCGCCAAGCAGGTCATGCTGGAGCACGGCGTTCCAACCGCCGGAGCATCGTGGCACACCAGCAGCACCGAAGCCGTTGCCGCAATTAGACTTACTGGTGCTCCCGTCGTCGTAAAGGCCTCCGGATTGGCCGCGGGCAAGGGGGTGGTTGTCGCCACGTCCGTGGATGAAGCCGAGTCGGCCGTGCTCGCGATGATGAACGATGGGATTCACGGAGCAGCCGGCGCAGAAGTACTGATCGAGGAGTGCCTCACGGGGGAGGAACTCTCGGTCTTCGCGCTGACAGACGGAGTGAACTTCGTGCTCCTTCCGGTCGCCCAGGACCACAAGCGCCTCCTCGAGGGTGACGCCGGCCCGAACACCGGTGGCATGGGAGCATACGCGCCGGTCTCCCTAGCCACGCCGGAGCTTCTGGGGGTCGTCTCCGAGACCATCATCGCGCCGACGCTGTCAGCGATGCGACGCCGGGGGACCCCATTCCAGGGGCTCCTCTACTGCGGGCTGATGCTGACCCCCGACGGGCCGAAAGTGATCGAGTTCAATTGCAGGTTCGGGGACCCGGAAACACAGGCGGTGCTCCCGCTCCTCGACGGCTCCCTTATCGACCTGATGGCGCTGTCCGCGGCGGGCCGCCTGCACGCTTCCGCGGACATCTCCGCCACCGATGGCGCGGCGGTGACCACGGTGGTCGCGGCGCCAGGGTACCCCGAAGCCCCGGCGTCTGGCGCGGCCATCACCCTCCCCGAGCCCCCGCGGGGAACGATCGTCTTCCACGCGGGGACACGACGGCGCGACGACGGGGTGCTCGTGACGGCTGGAGGCCGCGTCGTCAGCGTGACGGCCGTGGCGAGCACCTTCGAGGCCGCCTGCCGGGCAAGTCGGGAGCATGCCGGGAGCATTCGCTTTGACGGCTCGCAGTTCCGCCGAGACATCGGCTGGCGCGAGCTGGCCCGCCGTGCCGGAACTACCTGAAACCGAGACCATAGCTCGCGACCTCTCCGGCCTCATCACCGCGATGAGGATTTCCGGAGCACGCGTTACTCGCCCGGACGTGCTCCGGGGCGTTTCGTCGGCGGATTTCGCACGGCGGCTAGTTGGCCGGACTGTCGCGGGGGTCGCCCGCCGGGCGAAGACCATCTGCGTCCACCTCGATGACGGGCAGGCGCTCCTCACGACCCCCCGGTTCACCGGGGCGCTGCTGTTCGACGTTCCGGCGGACGCCTACACCTGCCTCTCGTTGTCCCTCGCGGAGGGGCACGAGCTCGGGTACCGGGATGTTCGGCGGCTCGGCACGGTGACCCTCGTGGACCACGAAGGCTATCGGCGGTTCGACGCGCGCCTCGGGGTCGAGCCACTGGGGGAGAGCTTTACAGGCGAGGTGCTATCGGGAATTCTTCGGGGGGTCTCAACACCGATCAAGAAGGTCCTGATGGAGCAGCGCCGCATCGCGGGGATCGGCAACATCTACGCAAACGAGGCACTGTGGCTCGCCGGGATCGATCCTTCGAGGCGGGGGTCGTCGCTGACAGCGGCGGAATCCGGAGTCCTGGCGGGCCAGCTTCGTGAGGTGCTCTCGGCGGCCGTGTCGGCCCGGGGCACGACCTTCCGTGACTACCGTGACGCCTCGGGCGGGCAAGGCGGATTTGCCGCCCAGCTGCAGTGTTACGGCCGGGGTGGCCTTCCCTGTCCGCGATGCGGAAGGCGCCTGACCGAAACGCATGCGATCGACGGACGGTCCACGGTCTTCTGCCACCAATGCCAGCGGTAGCGCTTCCGTCCGCGGAGGCGGAGCGTCTCGCGCTGCTGCGCGCCCATGTCCGCGGGAATGCGGAGGATCGTCCGGGTGTCTATCGGATGATCACGGAGACCGGCGAGGTCGCGTACGTCGGCAAGAGCAAGCGCGTGCGGACGCGGCTGATGTCCTACTTTCGCGCCGAGTATCCCAAGGAGAAAGCGGCGCGCATCGTCCGCGAGGCGGAGGCGATCGAGTGGGAGTACCAGCCCAGCGAATTCGCCGCGCTGCGCGAGGAGCTGCGCCTGATCAAGGCGTTCCGTCCGCGACTGAACGTGGCGCAGAAGCGGGACGCCCGGCATCTCGCCTTTGTTCGCATCACCCCCGGGCGCGCGCCCCGGCTCGCGGTCGTCCGGGGCCCCGGCGCCGGGGAGCGCGGCGGCACGTACTACGGCCCGTTCAATGGGGCGGGCCACCTGCGCGAGGCACTCCGCGAGCTGTCGACCGCGTTAGGCCTGCGGGACTGCACGCTCGATGGGAAGATGCGCTTTGCGGACCAGGTGGAGCTGCTGGACGTGCCGCTACGGACCCCGGGATGCCTGCGCTACGAGATCGGGACATGCCTCGGCCCATGTGTGGGCGCGCCAACGGCGCGTGCGTACAACCAGCAGCTGCGTGAGGCCCGGGCGTTCCTGGAAGGGGCGACGGAGGGACCGATCGTGCGGCTCGACGTGGCGATGCAGGCGGCCAGCGCGGAGTGGCAGTTCGAGCGCGCGGCCGTCCTTCGCGACAAGAAAGCGAAGCTGGAATCGTTGCAGGAGCGGTTTTCGCGGCTGCGCTTTGCCGTGGAGTCGCTCTCGTTCGTGTACCTGGTGCCGGGGCATGCCGGTGAGGACCGCATCTACCTGGTGCGGCGCGGCGTGGTGCGCGCGGAACACGCCGCGCCGGATACACCGGAGGCGTGGGCGGCCCTTGCGAGCTCGATCCACGCGGTCTTTCGCGGCGGACCATTGCCTGGGGCGATCCCGTCCCATGAGGTGGACGAGTTGCTGCTGTTGACCTCGTGGTTCAGCACGCGCGCGGAGGAGCTGGACGCGACCGTCCCCCCGGCCAGCTTTCTCGCGGGGCACGACGCGCGTTAGGCGCTGACGTCGCGCCCCGGTCAGCCGAGGGCGACGAGCTCCACGGATGGCTCGCCCGCCGCGATGGTCAGACGTGCGACACTGGGGACGATGTCGAACCGCCGCGGTCCCGCGGCCCCGGGATTGATCACGAGACGCGCGCCCGCCTCGTGCACGAGCGGTCGATGGGTATGCCCGAACACCAGGACCCGGGCGTCGTACACGGCGAGCAGTCGTTCCGCCGTGGGCACCCCGAGTTCGTGGCCGTGGCTCACGTGAATGGTCACCCCGCCGATGGTCCGCTCGACGCGCTGGACGAGCCGCGGATCACCCGGCGGATCACAGTTGCCGGCAACCGCCACCACCGGCGCGATCAACGCCAGCTCGTCGAGCACCTCATCGCCACAGACGTCCCCCGCGTGCAGGATCAGGGACACGCCGGCGAGCGCCTCGTGCACACTCGCGCGCACCTGGCCGTGCGTGTCCGAAATCAGGCCGATGACGATGGGCGACGTCATCCCTCGTTCAGCGCGTCGGGCTCCCCGCCCCAGCGTCGCACGAGCGTGTGCTCGACGTCCACGAGGTCGAGGATGCGCGCCGCGACAAAGTCCACGAGGTGCGTGACCTCTGTCGGCCGGTGGTAGTAGCCGGGCGAGGCAGGCAAGACGATCCCGCCGGCCCTGGTGAGCCGCAGCATGTTCTCGAGGTGGATCTCCGAGTACGGCGTCTCACGCGGGACCACGACCAGCCGGCGACGTTCCTTGAGGGTGACGTCGGCGGCGCGCTCGATCAGCGACCGCGAGGTCCCGTGGGCGATCGCCGCCACCGTTCCCATGGAGCATGGGCAGATGATCATCCCGGCGGTGCGCGTGGAGCCGGACGCGGGGGCGGCCCCGCGATCCCCGTCGGTGTAGGTGGTCACGCAGCGATCCCACTCCTCGGCGCCGATGCTGGCGCGCAACGCGTCCACCGACTCGATCCCCATCTCGGTGGCCAACAAGCGCAAGCCGTGACTGCTGACCACGAGCCAGGTGCGGCGCCGCGCCTCGACCAGGCTGCGCAACACGCGCACAGCGTACGGGGCCCCCGAGGCGCCGGTGATCGCGAGGACGATGGGGAGGGAGTTCACGAGGCGAAACCTGTGAGGGCAGACGGCAGACGGCAGACGGCAGTCGATGTGGTCACGCTCGGCGCCGCGAAGGGCGAGTACAGCCGGCGCCCAACCGTCAAAAAGCAGCCGCACGCGCGACCCCGATGCATCATCGCAACCGCTCGATGAGGACGCAGACGAAGAACGCGATCGAGATCACGCCATTCATGGTAAAGAAGGCCGCGTCGAGCCTGGACAGGTCGCCCGGCTTCACCAGGTGATGCTCCCACGCCAGGAGGGTCGCGGTGATCGCAACTCCAACGGCGTACCAGGCACCACCGCCGGTCGCCACCCCAACGATGGTCAGCGCCGTCACCGTGATGGCGTGCAGCGCGCGCGCGACGAGGATCGCGCGTCGCTCGCCGAGCATCGCCGGGATCGAATGCAGGCCGTTGGCGCGATCGAACTCGGTGTCCTGCAAGGCATAGAACACGTCAAAGCCACCGACCCACGTGGCAACAGCGACGGCGAGGACGACCGGCAACCACCAGGGATCGGGCCACGCACCGGTGATGGCGAGGTAGCCACCGACCGGGGCGATCGACAACCCAATGCCCAGCACCAGGTGGGACCACCGGGTAAAGCGCTTGGTGTAGCTGTAGAAGCAGACCCACCCCAGGGCGAGCGGAGACAACAGCCCGCAGAGGCGATTGAGCTGCCAGGAGCTCCAGATGAACAGGGCACCGGCCGCGGCAACGGCCACCATCGCCTCACGCACGCCGAGCGCACCGCTGGGCAGCTCGCGCATGCGGGTCCGGGGGTTCTTCGCATCGACATCGCGGTCGACGATCCGGTTGAACCCCATCGCGGCAAACCGCGCACAGGTGAAGGCGAGGGCGATCCAGCCTACCATCGCCGCCGTCACCGGCGCGTGATAAGAGGCCAGGGTCGCCCCGACGAACGCAAACGGCAGGGCAAAGACGGTGTGCGGCAACTTGACGAAGTTCGCATACCGCACCAGCCGCGAGGCGCCGGCGAAGGTCTGCCCCTCCATGGGGGTCGTGCGACGGGGCGCGGGCGCCGTCACCGGGGAATCCCCAGGCGGGACCAGATGGCATCCACCCGTTCCCTGGTCGCGGCATCCATCTCGATCACCTTGGGCCAGTTGCGGGTGAACCCTTCCTCCGGCCACTTCCGCGTGGCGTCGATGCCCATCTTGGACCCGTAGGTAAACGCCCGGCTCCCGTGGTCGAGCACGTCGACCGGCCCCATGGTGAAGCGGACGTCACGCTCGGGGTCGATGTTGTTCAGGGCCACCCACCAGGCTTCCTGCGGGTTGCGCACGTTCACTTCCTTATCGAGCACCACGATCACCTTCGCGAGCGACATGAGCCCCGCGCCCCAGAGCGCGTTCATGGCCTTGTAGGCATGCCCCGGGTACTGCTTGTCGATCGAGACAAACACGAGGTTGTGGAAGATCCCCTCGGCCGGCATGTGGTAGTCAACGATCTCCGGCGTCGTGAGCCTGAGCAGGGGGAGGAAGATCCGTTCCGTCGCACCGCCGAGGTAGAAGTCCTCCATGGGCGGGCGCCCCACGATCGTCGTCGCGTAGACGGGATTGCTCTTCATCGTGACGGCCTTCACGTGCACGCGCGGGTACAGGTCCGCCTCGCTGTAGAAGCCGGTGTGATCGCCAAAGGGTCCCTCGACCACGAGCGGTTCCGACGGGTCGATCTCTCCCTCGATCACGATCTCCGCATCCCACGGGACCTCGAGGTCGCACGTGATGGCCTTGGTGAGGGCCACCGGCTCCTTGCGCAGGAAGCCGGCGAAGATGAACTCGTCGACCATGGGTGGCAGCGGGGCCGACGCCGAGTAGATGGACGCCGGGTCAGCGCCAATCGCGATGCAGACCGGCATCTTCTCGCCGCGCTCCGCCATCTCCCGCCAGTGCGCCGCCCCGACCTTGTGGCGCTGCCAGTGCATCGCCACCGAGTCCTTGCCGAGCGCCTGCACGCGGTACATCCCCACGTTGCGAATCCCGCGCTTGGGGTCCTTCGAGATCACCATCGGCAGCGTGATGAACGGGCCACCGTCTTCCGGCCAGCAGGTCAGCACCGGGATCTTGCGCAAGTCGATCTGCGAGCCGGTCCAGACGACCTCCTGGCATGGAGGCGATCCCCCCTTCTTCCTTGGCGGGAACTTGGCCACCTCCAGCAACCGCGGCAGCATGCTCAGCTTGCCCATCAGCCCTTCGGGCACCTTGAGGTCCATGAGCTGCGTGATGCGCTGGCCAATGGAATCCAGGTCGTCGACGCCTAACGCCATCGACATGCGGCGGGTCGAGCCGAACAGGTTGATGGCGACGGGGTACGCCGAGCGGGTGCCGTCGTCGAGGATCGGGTGCTCGAACAGCAAGGCCTTGCCGCCCCCGGGCATCTTGCTGACGCGATCAGTGATCTCGCAGATCTCGAGCCGGGCCCGCACCGGCTCGGTGATGCGGACGAGTTCGCCGGCGGCATCGAGGGCCGCAATGAACGAGGGAAGGTCAGGAAAGGCCACGAGGGCGACGGCTCAGGAGGTCAAAGGGCGGACGATTGCTCGCCCACATGGATGGCGGCAATGCCGAACGTGAGGGGCTGCCACGAGACGCGCGAAAACCCGGCCTGGCGCATGCGGCGGCCGAGCTCATCCCCAACGGGGAAATGCTTCACGGATTCCGGCAGGTAGGTGTACGCCGTCCGGTGCCCGCTGACCAACCGGCCGACCAGGGGCAGGACGTGGTGGAAGTACAGGTGATAGAACCCGCGGACGATGCGCGATGCGGGGGTGGAGAATTCCAGGATGACGAAGCGTGCCCCGGGGCGGAGCACGCGCGCCACCTCCTGCAGGCAGGCATCGAGGCTCGCGACGTTGCGGATGCCGAAGGCCACAATGGCGCCATCCACCGACCCGTCGTCCAAGGGGAGGGCCAGGGCGTCCGCGACCACCGGCGAGATGGGCACCCCCGCGGCCTTGCGCATCCCGGCCCGCAGCATGGGCTCGGCGAAGTCCGCGGCGAGCACGCGGCCACGGAAACCGGGAGTCGCGTGCAGCTGGGCCGACACATCCAGGGTGCCAGCGCACACGTCCAGATAGGTGCCCGTCGGCTCCCGCGACCAGCCCAGCGCCTCCAGCGCTCGGGCGCGCCAGCGCCGATCGATGTTGAAGCTGAGCAGGTGGTTCAGGAGATCGTAGGAGGGAGCGATCTCCGAAAAGATGCGGCGGACATAGTCGCGCTTGACCGCTCCACCCGCGGCGGCTGCACGCACCTCGACCGCATCGTGGTCGGTCAGTGTCATTGGTGGCGAAAACTGGATCGGTCGCCCCCCGGGAGCAAGCGCACGCTAGACCCTCGGGAACGGGTTCCTTACCTTCCCAACCTCGCAGGCATGGGAGACGGTTCCCAGCGCCGGCGCCACGCCTCGGCATGGCACCCTCCCCCGCCCTCGATCTCAGGAACCTCCCGGACGCTGACCTCGTCTCGCTCGCACAGGAGGGGAGAGAGGCGGCCTATCGGGAGCTGATCCGGCGATACGAGCGCCCGGTCTTCTCGCTGATCTACCGGATGGTGCGGGATCGCGAGACCGCGGAAGACCTCGCGCAGGACTCGTTCATCAAGGTCCTCAACCACATCGACCGCTACCGGCCGGAGTTCAAGCTGTCGTCGTGGCTGTTCAAGATCGCCAACAATGTCGCGATCGACCACCTGCGCCGGCGCCAGATCGACACCGTGAGCATGGACGGGTCCCCCCATGCGTCGACCGCGGCCGAGATCGAGGCGACTCAGATCGAGATCGCGGCGCAACAGGAAACCGCACTGGAGGAGATGGAGGCCAAGGAGATCGGGGGGGCCATCGAACGGGCCATCGCCGCGCTCCGCCCCGAATACCGGGCCTGCATCATGCTCCGACACGTGGAGGGGCGATCGTACGAGGAGATCGCGGCCACGCTCGACCTCCCCCTGGGGACGGTCAAGACCTACATCCACCGGGCCCGTCACCAGCTCCGCGAGGCGCTGGAGGACACCCGAGCCTGAAACCTCTGCCAAACCCCGGTCGTAGACCCGCTTGGAGGCCATGTGAACCGACACCTTCTCCCCGAAGAAATCGACCTTCTCCTCGACAACGAGGAGGGGTTTGGCATGGCGCCCCTTCGGCTGCACCTCGAGGCCTGCGCCGAGTGCCGGGACGCCCTGGACGGGCTGTCCCGCGTCGTCGCCCAGCTCGAGACATTGCCGCACTTCCGGCCGGCCCCGCTCTTCGCGGATCGCCTGATGGCGCGGGTCGAGGTCTACCAGCCCTGGCATGTGGCCGCGCGGGACTTCCTGGGTCGCTTGATCCCTGAGAGCTCGGCTGGCCGGGTGGTCATGGGCGGGCTGGGCGCGACGGCCGCGGCAGGAGTGACGGCCGGGCTGGTGTGGGTTGGCCAGCGCGCCGATGCGGTCCTTTTCGTTGGGAGCTACAGCCTGCAGCGCGCGCGGACGGGCCTCGCGACGTCGGTCATCGAGGCCACGAGCTCCCTGCTGGGCGCCGGAGTGGCGGAGAGCCTGCAACGTGGCGGGCCCGTCGTCCTGGCGGCCGCCGCCGGGGCCGCAGTCCTGGGCGTCTTCGGGGTGGCGGCCGCAGTCAAGGGAATCGCGACGGCGAATCGGCGGAGGGACTGACCGTGCGTCGCTCCCTCTGGATGACGGCCACCCTCGTGGCCGCACTCTGTCCGTTTGCCATCAGCGCCGCGCAGGGCAGCGCCACGCAGCGCGACTCGATCGTGATTGGTGGCCGCACGGTCCCCGCCGGCACAACCGAGCGTGGCCCGATCGTGGTGGCCGGCGGTGACCTCACCGTCGCCGGCCAGGTCGATGGATCCGCGATCGCGATCGCTGGCGACGTGATCGTGCTCCCGGGAGGGGAGGTCACGGGTGACGCGATCGCCGCTTTTGGAGAGGTCCGGAATGAGGGCGCCGTCGGTGGGCAGTCCCGGGCGCTCACCGGGACCTTCGGCGCCTCCCTCAGGGCACTGTTCTCCACCCCGGACGCGCCCCCCGCGGCCAAGCGCACACCCCTCGAGCTCGCACTCGGCTGGTTCACGGTGATGATGCTCATCGGGCTTGGGGTGCTGGTATTCGCCAGTCCCTACCTCGATGGCGTCGCGGACGTGCTCGCGCAGTCATTCTGGCGTTCCTTCCTGACCGGTCTGATCGGGCACCTCGGGGTGCTGCCGGCGATCCTGCTCGTGGTGGTTGGGCTCGCGGTGACGGTCATCGGGGTCCTGTTGGTCCCCTTTGCTGTCGTCGCCCTGGTACTCGTCGTGGCCGGGCTGCTGGCCCTCGGGTTTGTTGCCGCGGCTCGCGTGACGGGCGAGGGGATCGGGAACCGTGGGGGACGCCGGCTCAGCGACAAGGGTGGCGCGCTGCGCGGGGTGATCATCGGAACGGCGCTCTACATGGGCCTCTGGGTCCTCGCCGCCGCCACGGGTTCGGTGGCCGTGGTCGGTGTGGTGCTCAGGGTCCTCGCGCTGCTGGCCACCTTTGTGGCGGCGACGGCGGGCTTTGGCGCGGCGATCCTTTCGCGCGGGGGCACGCGGCGGGACGCCGCCGTGGCGACCCAGATGCCGGCAGCCGAAGAAGTCGGCTGGCAGACCCCGACGCCCGTATCCGGCGTGGCCGCGGCGCGGCGACGCCCGGCCGCCAGCTCAACAGCCGCGCACTAGCCGCGATACCAGACGACGACAGCGCCGCGCTGCAGCCCCAGCGCACCCGCGGCGCTGCCATCGCGCACCGCCACCTCGAGCAGCCCGCTGGACCCGACGAGGGCGACCGGACTGCCGGACGCCACGTCCGCATAGGTCGCCCGCACCGGCACCGGACGGCCCGCCGCGGCCACCACGCCACTCCGCACCCCGATCAGGTTGGTGATGGCGTTGCCGAAGCGGTCGATGGCGATGACTTCCCCGAGGATGGCACCGTCGTCCCGCTTGATCGCCTCGCGGGTCCGGCGGACGACGGGCGCATCGTGCGGCTCGCCTAACGACGCCAGGGTCGCCCCGTTCGCGAGGGCGGCCGCCGCCGGGGCGAACACATCGCGCCCCTGGAAGGTCCGCGACGCCGAGGGACTGATCGGCAGGGTCACCACCGACGCGTCCCCGAGGAGCAAGGCCGGGGACAACACGCCGTTGTCCGGCCCGACGAGGAAGCGCCCGTCGCTCTGCACCGCGAGCGCCGCACGGCTCGTGCCCACCCCGGGGTCCACGATGATCAGGTGGACCGTGCGTGCGGGAAAACGGCGCCAGTACCGCGCGACCGTGAGTCGCGCGAGCTCCGTGTCATGCGCCGGGATTTCATGCGACAAGTCCACGATGGTCGCCCCGGGCGCCAGCGAGTACAACACCCCCTTGATCTCCGCCACATAGCCGTCGGCGGTGCCGAAGTCGGTGAGGAGGGTGATCAGGGGGGCCATGCGTCAGCGGGATCGGGCGGGACCGAGGAGATCCTGCACGCGCGCGGCGATGTCGGCAATGGCCCGCGCGGCCGGCGACTCGGGATCCGCCACCACGATCGGTCGACCGGTGTCGCCGCCCTCGACGATCCGCGGATACAGCGGCACCTGGCCCAGCAGGTCGAGCTGCAACTCCTCGGCGAGGGCCTTCCCGCCCCCGCTCCCGAAGAGGGCCGTGGGCTTTCCGCAGTGCGGGCACTCGAACCAGCTCATGTTCTCGATGATGCCCAGCACGGGGACGTTCACGCGATTGAACATCATGGCGCCGCGCAACGCATCACCGGTCGCCACCTGCTGCGGGGTGGTGACAATCAGGGCGCCGCGGACGTTGGTGGCCTGGACGAGCGAGAGCTGCGCGTCCCCGGTCCCGGGGGGCATGTCGACGAGGAAGGCATCGAGTTCGCCCCAGTTGACGTCGCGCAGGAACTGCGTGACGATCTTCATCACGATGGGCCCGCGCCAGATCGCCGGTTGTTCCCGCTCGATGAGGAACCCCAGGGACATGACCTTCACCCCATGGGCCTCGAGCGGCTGGATCTTCTCGTTCACCACCGGGGGCGCGGCGTTGACCCCGAGCATCAGGGGGAGGTTGGGGCCGTAGACGTCGGCGTCCATGATCCCCACGCGCCACCCCCGCTGGGCAAGGGCGACAGCAAGGTTGACCGAGAGGGTCGACTTGCCTACACCGCCCTTGCCGGATGACACGGCAATCACGTGTCCCAGGTGGGGATAGGCCACCGGCGGCGGGACACTCCCGCGCGGCGCCGCGGCCGGACGGTCATCCATGACGGGGAGGGCCCGCGCGGCCGGGCGCGCAGCGGGCGGTGGCGGCGGCGCGGCTCGCTGGAACTCGGCCGGATCCCGCACGTCGATGCGCACGTCCGTCACCCCCTCCACGGCCTCGATGGCGCGGCGCACGTCCCGCACCAGGGTGGGATCATCGCTGGCGCCAATCACGACCGTGAGCCGGACCTTGCCATCGAGGGTCACGCCCACGTCGCGCACGACCTGGTCCTCGAGGAGGGAGGTTGGGGCCCGCGGGTGGGAGACCGACGCGAGGGCAGTTGCAATGCGTTGTTGGAGTGTGGACACGGAACAGCCGTTGGAGGAAGCAGGGGTGCCGGTCGGCCGGCAGGCAGGGTCAGGACGACGCGACGGCGCCGATGTACTCGCGGGCCGCGCCGACGACGCGGTCGCGCACCTGGTCCAACGATCCCGGGATGAGGGCCCCCGACGCCTTCGCGTGCCCGCCACCACCAAAGTCGCGGGCGAACCGGTTCACATCCACGTCACCCGTGCTGCGGAAAGACACCTTGACCTTGCCGTAGCCGAGGTCGCGGAAGAACAGCGCAAGCCGGGTGCCGACGATGGACCGCGGGTGTTCGACAATCCCGTCGAGGTCCTCGGGGCTGACCTCGTAGCGTTCGAGCGCATCTGCGGTCACCGAGATCCAGGAGATCCCATGCTCGGCGTCATGCCCAATGGAATGCAGGGCATCGCGCAGCAGGAAGATCCGACCCGGAGAGACCGACCCGTAGATGCGCCGGTACATCGTCTCGGGATCCACGCCGCTGCTGAGGAGGGCAGCCGCGATGGCGTGGCAACGGGGCGAGGTGTTGGCGTACCGGAAGCCGCCGGTGTCCGTGAGGATCGCGGTGTACAGCGCCTCGGCGATGGATGGGGTGACCTCGAGGCCGTGGGTGACGGCGTAGTCGTAGATGAGCTCACCCGTCGCACAGGCGCGCGGGTCATCCATCACCAGCTCGCCGGCCGGCTCGTCCGTCGGCACGTGGTGGTCGATGACGACCCGCGGGATCGTCAACTTGCGCACGGTGTCGGCCAGCTGGCCCAGCCGCGACATGTCGGACACGTCGAGGACCACGAGGGCATCGAGGTCACGCAATCCGCGAGGCCCCAAGCGGGACGCGTCGTCAATCTCTCCGTCGAGGAGGTACTCGAAGATGGACGGCCACGGGGTGGGGTTGATCACCCGGGGGAGGAACCCCTGCTGGCGGAGGAGGCGACTGAGCGCCGCGACAGAGCCGCAGGCATCGCCGTCGGCGTTGATATGCGTGGTGATCCCGACGCGGCGCGCACCGGCAAGGGCGGCGAGGACGCGTGCTGCCGCCGTGGCGCGGTCCGCGGGGACGCTGAGGAGATTCTGGACGGACACAGGGGATGGAAAAGCGAAGCGGCGCCCCGGTCGGGACGCCGCTCGGAAGATAACCGCAGTTGGAGGCCTACCGGGCCTCCCGCTCCTCGCGGGCCACCTGGGAGTGGTGGCGACCGTAGAAGAAGTAGATGGCCAGGCCCAGGGCCAGCCAGATCATCAACCGCAGCCAGGTGTCGCCCGGCAGCCCCGACATCATGTACCCGCAGATGAGGATCGCGAGGACCGGCACCACCGGGACGAACGGGGTGCGGAACGGCCGGTGCAGGTTGGGCGAACGATACCGGAGCACGAGGACCCCCGCGCTCACGATGACAAAGGCCAGCAGGGTGCCGATGGAGACCAGCTCGCCGAGGATGTCGATCGGGAAGGCCCCGGCGATCACCC